>NZ_SPHN01000067.1:0-1042 GCF_005844145.1 Enterococcus sp. BSD2780061688st2 D3 | reverse complement strand
AACCCGTGGTGCTAGTTAATTTTTTCCTAGAGGAAAATGTCTAAACATGTTGGTAAATCAACAAAAAAACGCATATAGTAGTCTCAAAACTCCCAAGAAATGAGGACTACATATGCGTTCATCAAAATATACTGAACATTATACAGATACTTTTATAACATTCAAGGAAATTATGAGAACTGTTTCTAACATATACCACAATTGTGTACCAGATAAGATTAAAAACCGAAGAAATACTGATCAACTGAAGCAACGCGATACAGTGATTATTGCTTGTGTTATATGGGGCATAATTAATGGCTATACTAGCCAAAGAGCCACGTATAGAGCGGTTTGTTCCGTCTTATTTCCTAATGGTGACTTTCCTAGTAGGAGTCGATTCACTCGCTTAAGTTCAAACTTAGCTTACACTATCAAGATTATTCGATACTTTTTCATCAAGAAGCTCACCAAAGGTGAACTAGTCGGAATTATAGATAGTTTTCCTAGTCCATTATGTAAACCAGTTAGAAATAGACAAGCAAAACTATTGAATCAAATAGCCAAAGTTGGCTATAACTCAACAAAAAAATCTTATTTTTATGGTCTTAAAATTCATATGATCGTTACTAAGACTGGCTTTCCGATTACTTACTCAATCACGAATCCAGGTGTCCATGACGTGAAAGTGTTAGAGACTTTATCGGAAGAAGCGAATCTTCCCAATATCCTAGGGGACAAAGGATATATTAGCCATAAAATCCATGAAAAGCTTGCCCTTAAGGGCATTACTATATCCGTTCCGCCACGTAAAAACATGGATAAATCAGAAAAACTAGACCACAGCTTACTTGGAAAACAAAGAAAAACAGTTGAGACTGTTTTTTCTTCCTTAGAAAAATTAGGTTGTCAAAATTTCAACTCACGTTCTGTTAAAGGGCTAGAGAGTAGATTTGAAAGCATATTACTGGCTTACAGTGTTCTATTAAGTCGAGCACAACGACGTTTTGAAGGAACTTTGAGATATTCTTTAGGATATTAAAATTAACTAGCACCACGGGTA
>NZ_SPHN01000066.1:0-1065 GCF_005844145.1 Enterococcus sp. BSD2780061688st2 D3 | reverse complement strand
GTATTAAATTCCGAAGCAAATTTCGTAAACTCTGTGGTGGTTTGATTATCTAAATCTTTGCGGTCCACTAACATGATCGTTCGATCGATCCCCGATTTTCGTGCTAAAAGCTTAGTAGATACAAAACTAGTCAACGTCTTTCCTGAACCAGTCGCATGCCACACATACCCTGATTGATGTTTATTTGCGGCAATAAACAAGGCTTGAATCGCATGCACTTGATAAGGATGTAACACCATGAGGGTTTTATTGTCTTGATCTTCACTGACAATCGTATAATCCGCAATCAAGCGATGGGCATCCGGGATATTTAGCACTTGTTTGCAAAACTCATATAAGTTTTCTACCTTTTTATTATCTTTCGTTCGCCAACTAAATAAAAACTTAGGGTGCAAGTCTTTCGGTAAGGCATTTGCAAAATACCGGGTCGTTTGTTCATTGGAAACCACAAACAACTGCAAGGTCGAAAAGATATTGTTCCGAAACATGCCTTCTTCTGCATACTTTTTGATTTGGTTAAACGCCTGATAGACGCCATCTCTTGCGGTTACTTGTTTCAACTCGATTTGGACAATCGGTAATCCATTGATTAATAAGGTAACATCAAAACGTCGATCCCGTGCTTCTATGTTACTTCCACGTTTTGCAATTTGATGGACCACTTCATACGTAGAGATTCCTCCACCAATGTCTTGATTGGAATAAAGGATAAGTGAGACAGAACCCAATTGCGAATCTTCCCGTTCAATCGTGATCCGAGCCATCCCATTTTCACCTTTTAACCATTTCGCAGCATCAAAGGGGGTTTTCGTTCGTAGTAACAATTCTGTTTTGATCGTTTCAAATTCTTTATCGGTCAAAGGAAAATCATTCAGTTCTGCTTGATTATTTGAGATGATTTTTTGGCGTAAATTGACCCAAAGATCTTCTTCTGATTTTAGATCCGGACGATACGTCCACTGATTATGCCCTTCCCCCAGTACACGGATCAACTGTTCTTCGACTTCCGCTTCCTCACGGTGACTAATTTTCATTCTTCTTCCCTCCCTAAACAAACATCTTTTG
>NZ_SPHN01000065.1:0-1065 GCF_005844145.1 Enterococcus sp. BSD2780061688st2 D3 | reverse complement strand
CGCCGTTTGTATAATTAAGCGAGACAAATAAAAAAGCCATTTATGTTACACTCAAATTGTAATACCCGCTAAAGCATACAAGGAGAGTGAACATAAATGACTTATACCCATCTTACACCAAACGAGCTTGTAATGATAGAAGCATATTTTCATCAAGAAACTCCGGTTGCTATCGTTGCGAAGCAGCTTAAACGTGGACGCCAAACAATTTACAATGTCTATAACTTTCTCAAATGTGGTGGAACAGCACTTGAATACTTTGAACAATACAAAGAAAATAAGCGATGTTGTGGGAGAACCGAAATCATTTTTCCTGCTGAGGAAAAAGAATACATTGCAAAAAGATCAACTGAAGGTTGGACCCCAGACGTCATTATTGGCCGTGCAGAGCGAACCTTCTCTTGTTCAGTAAGTACCCTCTATCGCCGGTTTAAGACGGGAGAATTCAATGTTTTACATTTACCGATGCAAGGAAAACGAAAACCAAATGGTTATAAGGAAAAACGTGGAAAACAGGCATTCAAAAGAAATATTTCTGAACGTAAAAAAGATTATGTCGTTTTCGAAGAAGAATTTGGACATTTAGAGGGTGATACGATTGTCGGCATCCACCATAAAAGTGCCGTCATCACACTCGTTGAGCGACTTTCAAAAGCCATTATCGCCTTGAAACCAGAAGGCCGTAAGGCAGTTGATATTGAAAATTCGATTAATGAATGGCTTCAATCCGTACCCAAAAATCTTTTCAAATCAATTACCTTTAATTGTGGAAAAGAATTCTCTAATTGGAAAAGTATTAGTAATACGAATGATATTGATATTTATTTCGCAGACCCAGGAACGCCTTCCCAACGGGGATTAAATGAACATTCAAACGGACTCCTCCGAAAAGATGGACTACCAAAAGAAATGGACTTCAACCAAGTCAATCAAGGATTCATCTCATCCGTTGCGTCCAAAAGAAACCATATCCCTAGAAAATCACTAAATTACCAAACACCATTAGAAGTTTTTTTGAGTTACGTAAATGGAAAGTTTTGTCTCGCTTAATTTGACAAATAATAT
>NZ_SPHN01000064.1:0-1140 GCF_005844145.1 Enterococcus sp. BSD2780061688st2 D3 | reverse complement strand
TATATAAATTGAGTTAAATTGTATTCGTTTTTCCTCCTATAGGCGTATACTAAAGAAAACACTTGAGGAGTGGGGAACATGGAAACAGAACGCCAAATCCGTGAATTGGAAAAAGCGATGAATACGACAGACAACCGCCGGTTGTACGAGCGTTTCCTGGCAGTCAAGTTGGTTCTTGAAGGCCACACCCGGAAAGAAGCCGGGCACACCATCGGCCGCGACGAGCATACTGTCAGCCACTATGTGAAAAACTACTGCCATAATGGAATCCAAGGTTTAGTCTCCAAAAAACAAAGCGGACGACCTTCACGGCTGACAGATGAACAGGAAGCGGAACTGGTCCAAATCGTCGCCTACCACACTCCGGAGGAAGTAGGTTTCAAATCCCGTGCCAATTGGACATTGGCGATTGTGTGTGACCTGATTCTCCGGGAATGGAGTTATGGATATACGCAAAAAGGCGTGGCGGACCTCCTTCACCGGCTAGGACTAAGCTGGACCCGTCCGACGTATACCCTCAAAAAAGCGGATTCCAAGAAACAACAGGTATTTTTGGAAGAAACCTTCCCGAGCCTAAAAAAAAATTGCTGAATAGCGATATTGACCACCTCCTATTCGAGGACGAAACCATGATCCGGGATTACCAAGCCATTGGCTGCACCTGGTTTCTCCGCGGCCACCAGCGAAAAATCCCCACTTATGGACAACACAAAGGGGTAAAATTGATAGGCACCTTGGATTATGAAACCGGTCGGATCATTTGTACAGAAGAAGGGGCATACGACGCAGCGGCCTTCCTCCGTTTTCTGGAGCGGACGTTGCGGGAATACCCCACCGGAAAAATCGTGATGGTATTGGATAATGCCCTTATCCACCACGCCAAGCTGATCCAGTCTTTTCTTGAAGAAAACGCTAGGCGCCTGGCACTCATCTTCCTCCCTCCCTACAGCCCTCAGTTGAACCTAATGGAAGGCGTTTGGAAGTGGCTCAAGGAATCGGTCATCAACAATGTTTTTTTTGACCACGTCCAGAAAATCAAACAGTCGGTCCGCGGTTTCTTAGCCGATGTAAACGAGCGTCCCCTTGAGGTGATTGACCGACTGTGCGTGCGGATGTAAAGTATTTAATTCAACCTATATA
>NZ_SPHN01000063.1:0-1248 GCF_005844145.1 Enterococcus sp. BSD2780061688st2 D3 | reverse complement strand
TGGTGTTAGTATCAAATCTTAGACAGCTTTTCGTAGAGACAAGAATAAATTAAACTTATCTACGAGAGGATGAATTTTTATGACCCGATATGAAGAAAATTTTAAACAAATGATTGTTGAACTGAATCAAACTGGACGTTCTGTTCGAGGGTTAGCGAAAGAATATGGCTTATCTGAAGCAACGATTTACAAATGGAAGAATTTATATTTACCTGATCAGTCCACAGGACTGACTGGAAAAGAAGTAGCTGAACTGAGAAAAGAAAATGCTCGTTTAAATGAGGAACTTGAAATCTTAAAAAAAGCCGCAGCCATATTCTCTCGGAAAACCTAAATTCGCTTGTTCAATTTATTGAAAAATGGTGTAAGGATTACACTGTTTCTTTGTTGTGTCGGTTATTAGAAATCCCTAGAAGTGTCTATTATTTTTATAAGAATAAACCGTTGACAGCTACAGAAATCAGAAATAATAAGTTGAAAAAGAAGATTTCAACAATTTTTTTTACGAATAAACAACGCTATGGTGCCACAAAGATCCATCAAGTTTTATTAAAAGAAGGGATTTCAGTATCTCTTAAACATGTCCAAAAGCTAATGAAACAATTAAATTTAAGGTCGATTGTAGTTAAAAAATATAGACCTCAAAGGTCTAATAAACCGATCATTTCAAAAGAGAATCTCTTAAATCAGGACTTTTCTACTGAAACGATCTGTGAGAAATGGGCAGCTGACATTACGTACATTCCTACTAAGAAAAATGGTTGGTGTTACTTATCTTCAATCATGGATTTACACACGAAAAAAATTATTAGTTATACATTTTCAAAACGAATGACTGTGGATTGTGTCATTCAAACATTGAATAAAGCAAAAATACATTATCACATTCCAGAAGGAATGATTCTACACACTGACTTGGGCAGCCAATACACAGCAAGAGAAGTGGAACAATGGCTTAAAACCAACAAAATAAGGCATTCTTATAGTAGAAAAGGAACACCTTATGATAATGCTGGAATCGAATCTTTCCATGCCTCATTGAAAAAAGAAGAAGTCTACACGACTAGCTACTCAGATTTTGAAGAAGCAAATCGAGCGCTATTTAGCTACATTGAAGGATTTTATAACCGAAATCGAATCCATAGCTCGATTCACTATCTAACCCCACAGGAATTTGAAGAATTAGCAAAAGAAAAAATGGCTTAACCGTCTCTACTAAAATGTGTCCAAGATATTGACTCAAATCCA
>NZ_SPHN01000062.1:0-1324 GCF_005844145.1 Enterococcus sp. BSD2780061688st2 D3 | reverse complement strand
AGTCAAGTCCATAATCCTGTGTAAAATACTATACAATGTTTTACCGGTCTCTCATTGATCAAACTTAATATATTTTCTTGTAGAACTGAGCCATTCGTCATGAAGGTCCATAAGGACAGCTCCAATTAATCGATTGGCAGACGTTCGGTTGGGAAAAATCCGAATAATCTTTTCTCTTCTGCGGACTTCCTGGTTCAGTCGTTCAAGAAGGTTGGTGCTTTTTAGCCGATTGTGACCATTTCCGATAACCGTGTATTGAAAGGCATCTTCGAAGCCATTATCCAATGTTTCGCAAGCTTTTGTATATTTAGACTGGTCGATATATTCACCGACTAAGGCATTCTTAGCTGTTCGAGCGAGTTCAATATCCGTAAACTTAAAGATCGCTTTTACTGCTTCTCTAAACGGTTTTGAATTCTTTTTTGGAATGTAACTGAAGATGTTTCTTAAAAAATGGACCTGGCATCTCTGCCAACTTGCGTTGGTAAATGACTTACGAATTGCAGACACTAGGCCTTTATGGGCATCAGAAATGATGAGTTCTGTCCCCTGTAGACCGCGTTCTTTTAAGTATTCAAAGAAGATGGACCATGTGTCATCACTTTCTTCATTTTGGATCATGAAGCCAATGATTTCACGATCACCACCTTCTGTTATCCCGATCGCAATATGGCAGCTTTTAGAAAGCACTCGATGGTCCTCACGGACTTTTATGTAGAGAACATCAGTCATCAGATAAGGATAACTCGTACCTGAGAGTGAACGGTTCTGCCATTCGTTGACCATCGGGTCTAACTGCTCAGTCAGGCTAGAAACAAAAGATTTCGATACCGATTTTCCACATAGCTCTTCAACAATCTTTGAAACTTTACGTGTCGAAACGCCTGAAACATACATCTCAAGCATTGAAGCGAGCAGTGCCTTTTCATTTCGCTGATAACGCTCAAACACCGTCGGTGAAAATTCACCATCACGTGTTCTAGGCACTTTTAATTCGAGTGTGCCCACACGAGTCGTAAAGTCTCGCTCATAATAGCCATTTCTTTGACTCTGACGACTTTCTGAACGTTCATAGTCATCGGCTTGAATATATTCTGTTCGTTGATTTTCCATCAATTGGTTGAAAACAGTGGTTAAAATATTTTTAGAAACATCATCTTTTACCGAATGTTCAATAATACTTTGAACCTCTTCGTTGTTCAGTGTAAAATGTACTTGGGTCATGTAACGTCCTCCTGGGTATGTTTTTGTGGTTAAAAACATTGTACCGTAAAAGGGCTGTTACATGGCCTTTTATCTTTTACACAATTATATGGACTTTATC
>NZ_SPHN01000061.1:0-1359 GCF_005844145.1 Enterococcus sp. BSD2780061688st2 D3 | reverse complement strand
GAAGCGGAAGCGGAAAATACGGAAGCGGAAAATACGGAAGCGGAAAATACGGAAGCGGAAAATACGGAAACGCGCGGGAACATACAAAATATACCTTTCTCACACAAGAAATATATGCTACTTGCAAAATATCATACCAAAAAACTTTTCACAACCGAAACCAAAACCAACGGATATCATACATTACACTACCACCATTCAAACTTTACTACTATCCTCCCTTCAGTTTCCCTTTTTCTGCCTTTTTCGGTGACGGAAATACGCTTCAGAGACCCTAAAGGGAAATCCATGCCATAACAGGAAAGTAACATCCCAATGCGGACTATACCACCCCACCACACTCCTACCAATAATGGTAACTATTCTATGTTTTCTTACTCCTATGTCTATTCATCTTTCATCTAACTACCTAATACTATGCAAAAATGTAAAATTATCACACAAAACATAAACAATCAAAATCAGCCATTTCCGCACCTTTTCCTCTGTCCACTTTCAACCGTCCCTCCAAATGTAAAATGGCCTATCGGAATACATTTCCTACATCCTAACTACTATAAAACAACCTTTAGACTTACGTTTGCTACTCTCATGGTCTCAATACTGCCGCCGAAATTCTGTCCCACATACTAAATCTCTTCCCGTCATTATCGCCCGCATCCGGTGCCGTAAATGCAAAACAAATACCATCTATGTCTTCCACACCATCATTTTACTATGCCTGCCACCATCCATTTGTCTTTTGCACCATATCTTCATAACCTGTCACCTTGAAACTACCTCTGCATGCCACCTACCGACCAACTTTCATGTTCTGTTTCGACCTACCTCTTGTAAATGACAAATCACCTTTTTCATCGTATGCACCTTATTCTCCACATCACAATGCACTATTGCTTTTGCTTTTTCACCTCTCATATCCTATTGCTATTAGATGAAATATAATAAAAATTGTCCTCCACCCATAACACCTCTCACTCCCACCTACTGAACATGTCTGGACCCTGCCCTCATATCACCTGCGTTTCCGTTAAACTATCGGTTGCGGCCATATCTACCAGAAAGCACCGTTTCCCGTCCGATCAACTGTAGTTAAGCTGGTAAGAGCCTGACCGAGTAGTGTAGTGGGTGACCATACGCGAAACTCAGGTGCTGCAATCTTTATTTCTTTTTTTTTTTTTTTTTTTTTTTTCTTCTAGTTTCTTGGCTTCCTATGCTAAATCCCATAACTAACCTACCATTCGATTCAGAAAAATTCGCACTATCCAGCTGCACTCTTCTTCTGAAGAGTTAAGCACTCCATTATGCTCATTGGGTTGCTACTACTTGATATGTACAAACAATATACTCTTCCGATCT
>NZ_SPHN01000060.1:0-1380 GCF_005844145.1 Enterococcus sp. BSD2780061688st2 D3 | reverse complement strand
GGCGGATTTTATAATGAACTTAGCCATTTAAAATAAAAAAAACGCCACGTGAATTCCATGTTATATTGAAGTTACCACAACTCTCAATAGACAAGGATGAATTCACATGACGCAAACCCATGATAACACAGTTTCACGCAAGGGAAAACATCTTTCCTACTCAGAACGTTGCCAAATCGCTATCCTGAAAAAGGAAGGCTATTCCAACCGTCAGGTTGCCAAAGTGCTGGGACGTGTTCCGCAAACCATAAACAATGAGATTGATCGCGGAACCATCACCCAGTTAAAACGCCAAACGCAAAATGGAAAAGTGTATGACACCTACTATTCTGTTTATGACGCTGATGCAGGACAGGCCTTCTATGAAAAGCAACGACTGAACTGTGGCAGACGCCCCAAATGGGCGAACACAAATGCCTTCATTGATTGGGCAGATGACAAAATGTTAAATGAAAAATGGTCGCCGGACGTCGTGGTCGGATTTGCCAGAAAACACGAGCTGTTCGATTGTGCCATCATTCCTGGCACAACCGCTCTTTATCAATGGATTGACCGCGGAATCATGCGAACAAAGAACATGGACTTGCTTGAAAAACTGTCCCGTAAAATCAAAGCGGTCCGCCCAGGACACCGTCCCAACAAGCGTGTTCTCGGGACGTCAATTGAAGAACGCCCTAAAGAAGTTGAAACACGGGAAACGTTCGGTCATTGGGAAATCGACACGGTAGTGGGAAACAAGACCAAGTCGGATGCCGTGCTGCTGACGCTGGCTGAACGGCAGACACGCTTTGAAGTCATCCTAAAGTTGAACGGGAAGGACACCGAATCGGTGGACCAAGCGGTTCAACAGCTAAGAGAACGGGCTGGCGCTAACTTCGATCAATTATTTAAGACCGTTACATCCGACAATGGCTCGGAGTTTTCTGGGCTACACGATGCTCTGCAAGATGTAGCTGACGTCTATTTCAGCCACCCCTATGCTTCTTGGGAGCGTGGGACGAGCGAAAACCAGCACAAATTAATTCGCCGTTTCGTCCCCAAGGGAAGCCCGATTAGTGAGGTGAGCGAGAACCAGATTTTGCGGATCCAGCGTTGGATGAACGATTACCCGCGGAAAATTTTGGGTTATGCGACACCACATGATACATTCGTCCAGGCATTCAAGCAAGAACGGTTGGTGGCTTGACCCATTATTCCTTGATAACGATCCTCACTCGGGACATGGCTTCATGTCTGGAAAGCTGGCCTGGGGCCAGAATCGTCTGAAGACTATCATACCTCAGTTCATTATCAAGGCCTCACTGATTTAGAATAACGAGGCAGTTACGGTATCAAACAAATGAGTTACCTGTAGTGGCTAACTTAAACTTGAAATTTACG
>NZ_SPHN01000005.1:0-183938 GCF_005844145.1 Enterococcus sp. BSD2780061688st2 D3 | reverse complement strand
ACTTTTGTCCCACTCTTTAAAAACGAATAAACGGTGGGAGCAGAAGCAACTCCTTCTTAAATAAGCCGAAATTCACAAAAATTTGAAAAGCAATTTTCGTGAATTTCTTCTTATTTCTCGGAGTTAAACACTTCTGTCCCAGCCTCTTTGTCCAACAGTGCTTGTAAGGCTTGTCGGGCTAAATGGTCGGCTCCTTTATTTTTACTTTCAGGTATCCACTGAAGTATCAATAATGTGAATTCTGAGAGAAGTGTCTGGATGGCTTGGAAGTACGAGATAAAATTTTGATTGGATGTATGATCTTTATCGATTGTTGAAACTAACACTTTACTGTCTGAATAACACAAGATGGTTTCTTTTGTGAGACCTTTTTCCTTTAGAATTGTTAAAGTTTTTAAAAAGACTTCAAACTCAGCTTGATGGTTTGAGCCTTCTGAAAGAGGGACCTTAAGCTGCTCTTGTCGGTTTTCGTGGACAATCAGTATCCCACCGCCACTAGGGCCGGGGTTGCCTTTTGTCGAAGCATCCATATATACTTTTATCATAAGGGAAACACACTCCTTTTTATAAAAATAGTGTTATGCTATAATTATACCATTACTAATTGATGCGAGGTTGAAGGATGAAAAAAATAATTCGCTGGCAGCCTGAATGGGCGCAGACGATCATTTATTGGTCATTGACCTTGATTATTTTATTTTTCAGTTTGATCTTATCTCTTGAGAATACTAGACCGTATTGGAAAAGTAATTTAGTCTTGGGGCTATTTTTAATTTTCCTATTTCTTGGTCTAAGACGTGCGTTTGTTTTGAACTCTCATTCGATAAAGATCAGGTATGCTGCATTTTGGAAAGATCGTGTGATCACCGTACAAGAAATCGACAAGGTCATTCCAGAGAAGCGAGGAGTTAAAATCAAGTACGTAGGAAAGACAGAACCTTCCTTTTATCTAATGCAAAAAAAAGCTCAGGCTTCATTTGTGTCATTTTTCAAAGACAATGAACAACAAGAGCAACTAGAAAATAAAGCGGCAACAAGAGGATTTAGTTCGGAGAAATAACTGAGAAAAACAGGGATCTTTCAGCTGTTCAAAAGATTTGACTATTTAGATAAACTACAGCAGCTGCGAGCTTGAATAAAGACTAAAAAAACGGCTATGTTTATACATAGCCGTTTCAGTATATTCAGTTATCAATTACTTGTTTCTTTACATGGGCCGCTTGTGTACCACGATTTCCTTCAATCACTTCAAATTCAACAGGTTGATTTTCCTCAAGTGATTTGAAACCTTCTTCTTCGATTGCAGTAAAATGGACGAATATTTCTTCTGTCTCATCATAACTGATAAATCCGTATCCTTTTTTATTGTCAAACCATTTCACGATTCCTGTGGTCAAAGCACTCACGACCTTTCTAAAGTCTGATCATAGACTATATTATAAAGAGTATTTATAGGTACGTCAAATAAATTAAAAAAGCTATTTTTTTTTAAATTAAAAACAGGTATAATTACTATTATCTTAACAAATGATCTATTTTTTGGAAATATAGTTCGTAAAAAGGAGTGTTTTGATGAAGAGCGATTTACAAATTTCGCAAGAAACAACATTAAAGCCGATTATTGAAGTTGCAAAAACAATTGGTATCCAGGAGGATGATCTAGAATTATACGGAAAGTATAAAGCGAAAATCAATTTTTCCACGATCAATGATCTAAAACAGAAATCAGACGGACAGCTGATTTTAGTGACTTCGATCAACCCAACGCCTGCTGGTGAAGGAAAGTCGACAGTGACAGTTGGCCTAGGTGATGCATTGAATAAAATCGATAAAAAAACAGTCATCGCGCTACGAGAACCATCTTTAGGTCCAGTTATGGGAATCAAAGGAGGCGCAGCTGGTGGCGGCTATGCACAAGTGTTACCGATGGAAGATATCAATTTGCACTTCACTGGAGATATGCATGCGATCACTTCGGCAAATAATGCGTTATCTGCAATTTTGGATAATCACATCCATCAAGGAAATGAGTTGAATATCGACGCACGAAGAGTTATCTGGAAACGTGTCGTTGATTTGAACGATCGTGAATTGCGAAAAGTTATTGTTGGTCTAGGCGGTCCGATTCAAGGTGTGCCAAGAGAAGATGGATTTGATATCACTGTGGCTAGTGAAATCATGGCTATCCTCTGTTTAGCTACTGATATCGATGATCTAAAATTGCGTCTGGCTCGAATCGTGGTTGGGTATACATTCGATCGTCAGCCAGTGACTGCTGGGGATCTAAAAGCAGAAGGGGCACTTGCACTTTTATTGAAGGATGCAATCAAGCCGAATTTAGTACAAACGATCTATGGCACACCTGCATTCATACATGGTGGTCCATTTGCGAATATTGCCCATGGCTGCAACAGTATTTTAGCGACACATACTGCACTTAAATTAGGGGACTATGTAGTCACAGAAGCCGGATTTGGTGCAGATCTAGGTGGAGAGAAATTTTTAGATATCAAAGTTCCCAACTTGAAAAAAGCACCCGATGCGATCGTGATCGTAGCAACTGTCCGTGCATTGAAAATGCATGGTGGGTTACAGAAAGATCAACTAAAGACAGAAGATCTTCCAGCCTTGAAATCAGGTTTTAGTAATCTAAAACGCCATATCCGTAATATGGAAAGCTATGGTATTCCTGTTATCGTAGCCATCAATGAGTTTGTTTCAGACACAGAAGCTGAACTGGCACTATTAGAAGAGCTATGTGAAGATCAAGGTGTGCTAGCAAAACGGACAAGTGTCTGGGAAAATGGTGCAGACGGTGGTATTGAACTTGCTAAAGCAGTGGTGCGCTTGATCGATAGTCAACCTGCCAATTACCGCCCACTGTATCACGTAGAAGACACGATTGCAGAGAAAACAGCTGCTATCGTCAAGAAAATCTACGGTGGTAAAGGGGTCACTCTCAGCAATAAAGCAGAAAAACAAATTGCAGAGTTTGCTAAAAATGGCTGGGACAAATTGCCGATCTGTATGGCAAAAACACAGTATTCATTTTCTGATGATCCTACTTTGTTGGGTGCGCCAGAAGAATTTACATTAACGATTCGCGAATTTGTTCCAAAACTAGGGGCTGGATTTATTGTCGCACTAACTGGCGATGTTATGACGATGCCAGGGCTTCCGAAAAAACCAGCAGCTTTGAACATGGATGTTACAAATGATGGCGAAGTTATTGGATTATTTTAACGTAATTTAGGTAGAAGCCTACATCCTCTATGGGCAAAGTAATTTCTAAACATTTATGTTCAAAGAGAACCACACGAATAAATAGGCCAAATGATCCGAAAAAGAGTGTTTTCGAGATCATTTGGCTTTTTATTATGAGTAGATCTGTGAATGAAGAAGCGGAGTAAATAATCGGGAAGTTCTGTGACTTTCCGATCCTTTGTTTGCAATGGGATCAAGGAAAAAATTCAGTGGGCAACTGCCTGACTCTTTCTTGTTGGTGTATTTTAAGGTATACTAAAACAGAATAGGAGGGTGCATGATGGAGATCAAACTGACGAGAAAAACTGGTTTTTATGGAATGGGCAGCCCGCTTGTTTTGTGGATCAATGGCAAGAAGACGAAAAGTATCAGTAATAATCAGTCGATCACTCTCGACGTAACAGCACCATTTACGATGCAAATCACTTTTTTTTGGTTAAAAAGTCCTATTTATACGATTACACATCCGGCTGCTAGCTATGTGGTAAAGATGAATCTCCTATTACTACAATCCTACCCCTTTTTATTTTTAGCTAGTGGGTTAAGTGCTGTGTACGTGCAACAGTTCAGTTACAGTTTAGTAGTGATCTTAGTCATGCTGGCTTTCTTTTTTTATATCAAAAACCAAGCGTATATAATCAAGGAGGAATGAAATGGCAAACTCTGACATTTTTTTAAGTAGTTTCAATCGCATCGAAAAATGGATGAGAGATGCAATGGGCAATGCTCGGAATATGGGGTTCACTGAGTTGGTACGAAGATTGGCGCAGAGAAAAAATGCGGTGATCAAGAAGTACGAAGAAGATTTACTACAACTGGCACAGTTAAGGAACGCCATCGTTCATGATCGTATCGCAGTAGATTTTGTGATTGCTGAGCCTAATGACTGGGCGGTCAATAAGATACAGCAGATCGAAGGAGAGTTGCTCCAACCAGAGACCGTATTGCCTCGATTTTCAAAACATGTGACTGGTTTCGAACGGGATCTCCCGTTGTCAGAGTTGCTAGGAACGATTGCGAGAAAACGTTATTCCCAATTTCCTCTTTATAATAAAGGGAAATTTGAAGCGTTGATCACTTTACGGGTGATCGGTTTTTGGCTAGCGAAAGAAAGTCAAAAAGGAACGATCGATCTTACACGGAAAAAAGCTGCCGACTTGATTTTTAAAGATGGTAAGTATACGAATTATCGCTTTGTCTCAGCGAGTACTTATATTTTTGAAGTCGAAGAGATGTTTCGTGAGCAAGGTACATTGGAAGCAATATTGATTACCAAAGATGGTAATCCTAATGGCAATTTATTAGGGATCATCAGACCAAGAGATATTTATCATCAAGTAGAAAAGGATTGATTTTTTGTTAGCTATTTATTTTATTATCAGTGGCTTGTTGATCGGACTTGATCAGTGGGTGAAATGGTGGATCGTCCATGATTTAGCATTGGGAGAAACAAGATCGTTGATTCCTAATATTTTATCATTGAACCATATTCGTAATACAGGAGCCGCATGGAGTTTGTTAGAAGGCAAAATGTGGTTTTTCGCTTTGATAACGATCATTGCGGTAGTTGTAGTCATCACATTGATGGTCAAAAACCGTAAAACTGGCAATCGTTGGTTTATGATCGGATTAAGTTTGATTTTAGCAGGGGCGATCGGTAATTTCATCGACCGTATGCGACTGGGATATGTTGTAGACATGTTCCAGACTGATTTTATAAACTTCCCTATTTTTAACGTAGCAGATGTGACACTTGTTTGTGGAGTGATCTGTATTTTGATTTATACTATTTTAGATGAAAAGGACCAAAAGAAAAAATGACCGAATTAAAAGCAACGATCCACCAGGAAACTGGCCGGATCGATAAAGTACTCACAGGATTGTTCCCTGACCATAGCCGTTCTCAAATACAGCTCTGGTTGAAAGAAGGAGCAGTGTCCGTCAACGGGCAACCAGTGAAAGCAAACTATAAAGTAAAACCAGCTGATGAAATAGTGGTACTGATCCCAGAGCCAGAAACTCTAGATATTATTGCGGAGGATATTCCGTTGGAGATCGTCTATGAAGATGAAGCTGTCGCAGTGGTCAACAAGCCACAAGGTATGGTCGTTCATCCATCTGCTGGGCATACACATGGAACAATGGTGAATGCGCTGATGTATCATGTCAAAGATCTTTCATCGATCAATGGCGTGATCCGTCCAGGGATCGTCCATCGAATCGACAAAGATACTTCAGGTTTATTGATGGTCGCGAAAAATGATCAAGCCCATGAATCTTTAGCCAAACAGCTGAAAGACAAGACTTCCTTGAGAAAGTATGTGGCACTTGTCCATGGTGTGATCCCACATGAAAAAGGAACGATCAATGCTCCGATCGGACGTTCAAAAGTCGATCGAAAGATGCAAGCAATCCGTGAAGATGGAAAACCAGCAGTGACACATTTTCAAGTATTGGAACGCTTTGCCGATTATACATTGGTTGAGTTACAATTAGAAACCGGTCGCACACATCAAATCCGTGTACACATGAAATATATCGGCTATCCTTTAGCAGGTGACCCGACTTACGGACCAAAGAAGACATTAAAGGGACATGGACAATTCCTTCATGCGAGATTATTAGGATTTGAACATCCCGTCACTGGACAACAGATGGTATTTGAAGCACCGCTTCCAGAAGTTTTTGAAAAAACTTTAGAAAAATTGAGAAAAGATATTGCTTTTTAAATAAGTTAACGGTATAGTATTTAACAACGAAAGCATAAAAAAACTAAATATGATTTCCTTTAAGTTTAGTCCCGTGAGGCTAAGAAGGGTGTGAGCAAAGCGACATATGGTGCGCCATATCGAACGTTGCTCTCTAGCAGAGTATAACTATAAGTGTACCCAAAGTATACGCTCAGTCTAAAACATTCCTCCTGTCCTCTTAGGGCAGGAGTTTTTTTGTGTAAAAAATGGAGGGGACCACATGCAAGCAAAAGAAGTTGTTGATCAAGTAACGATGAAACGTGCACTGACACGAATCACTTATGAAATTATTGAAAGAAACCACAGTATCGATGATGTCGTTCTTGTGGGTATCAAAACGAGAGGGATATACATTGCTTCAAGGATCGCTGAACGCTTGAAACAATTGGAAGGTATCGAGGTACCAGTGGGAGAATTGGACATCACACTTTATCGCGACGATAAAAAAGAAACACCAGATGAACCGGAACTACACTCTTCTGATATCCCTGTTTCATTAGAAGGAAAAGAAGTCATTTTGATTGATGATGTTTTATACACAGGACGAACGATCCGAGCAGCGATGGATGCAGTGATGGACTTCGGACGTCCAAGAAAGATCTCTCTGGCGGTTCTTGTTGACCGAGGACACAGAGAATTACCGATCCGTGCCGATTACGTGGGGAAAAACATTCCCACATCTAAAGTCGAAGAAATTCTTGTGGAGATGCAAGAGCTAGATGGGCAAGATCGAATCATGATCTTGAAAGAGGAAGAATAGGGGAGAACAGTATGTCAGAGAAAAAAGAATTCCATAACGATAACGTAGTATTAGATATCCACGACCGCCCAACTGTAGGCCACTGGGTAGGATTGAGTTTACAGCATCTTTTCACCATGTTTGGAGCAACCGTACTTGTACCGATCTTAGTCGGTATCGACCCAGGGATCGCCTTGGTGAGTTCAGGATTAGGAACGTTGGTTTACCTTGTGACAACAAAAGGAAAAATCCCAGCTTACTTGGGAAGTAGCTTTGCCTTCATCGCAGCGATGCAGCTTTTGATGAAAACCGATGGGTATCCGGCGATTGCTCAAGGGGCGGTCACTACAGGACTTGTTTATCTGATCGTCGCTTTTATCATTAAAAAAATCGGCTCATCTTGGTTGGATAAAATCCTGCCGCCTATCGTAGTTGGCCCAGTTATCATGGTTATTGGATTAGGTCTTGCGGCTAATGCGGCAACGAACGCAATGTACAATCAAGGAAAATACGATTTTAAATATATCGCGGTCGCATTGATCACATTGGCACTAACGATTTTCTTCAATATGTGGTTAAAAGGTTTTCTCGGACTTATCCCGATCTTACTAGGAATCATTTGCGGATATATCGTTGCTTTATTATTCGGTATCGTCGACACGAAACCAATCGTTGATGCTGCATGGTTTGCTTTACCGAACTTCGAAATACCATTTGTCCAATATGAACCGAAACTTTATCTAGGAGCAATCACAACGATGGCACCTATCGCATTTGTCACGATGACAGAGCATATCGGTCACTTGATGGTCTTGAACAAACTAACAAAACGGAACTTTTTCGAAGATCCAGGCTTACACAAAACATTAATGGGAGATGGTCTGGCACAGATCGTTGCTGCATTTGTCGGTGGACCTCCAGTAACAAGTTACGGTGAAAATATCGGTGTCTTGGCAATCACTCGTGTACACAGTGTCTTTGTAATCGGCGGTGCTGCAGTCTTCGCAGTTATCTTAGGGTTTGTTGGGAAACTAAGTGCTTTGATCCTAAGTATCCCTGGACCAGTTATCTCAGGAATCAGCTTCATCTTGTTCGGTGTCATCGCTGCAAGCGGGATGAAGATCTTGATTGAAAATAAAGTTGATTTTGACAAAAAGAAAAATCTATTGATTGCCTCAGTGATCTTGGTTGTCGGTATCGGAGGCTTAGTCTTCGAGGTTGGCACGTTCACTTTATCAGCAATGGCTTTAGCAACTGTACTTGGTATCATCTTAAATCTTATCTTACCAGAAACTTCACGTAGCGAAGAAAACTAAGGAGGAATCATCGTGATCATCAAATCAGAACGCATTAGTTTAAAACATCTATTGACAGTGGAAGCTTTAACGGACCAGGAAGTAATGGGACTGATCCGTCGTGGGCAAGAATTTAAACAAGGAGCAAACTGGACACCGCAAAAATCACAATATTTTGCAACGAACCTATTTTTTGAGAATAGTACAAGAACCCACAAGAGTTTCGATGTTGCAGAAAAGAAATTGGGTCTAGAGGTCATCGAGTTTGAAGCAAGCACGAGTTCTGTACAAAAAGGTGAAACCTTGTACGACACAGTGTTGACGATGTCAGCTTTAGGGGTCGATGTTGCGGTCATCCGACATGGAGATGAAAATTATTATGACGAACTGATCCAAAGCAAAACGATCCAATGCTCGATTATAAATGGCGGCGACGGAAGTGGTCAGCATCCGACACAATGCCTTCTTGATTTGATGACGATTTATGAAGAATTTGGCCATTTCGATGGATTGAAAGTAGCAATCGTAGGGGATATCACCCACTCTCGTGTAGCAAAATCAAATATGCAGATGCTTAAACGACTAGGTGCTCAAGTCTTTTTCTCAGGCCCTAGAGAATGGTACGATGAAGAATTTGAAGTTTATGGGCATTACGTTCCACTAGATGAATTATTAGATACAGTTGATGTAATGATGATGCTCCGCGTTCAGCATGAACGTCATGATGGAAAAGAAAGCTTTTCGAAGGAAGCTTACCATCAGGAATACGGATTGACGATTGAACGAGCAAAAAAATTACAAAAACATGCAATTATCATGCACCCAGCGCCAGTCAACCGGGATGTGGAATTGGCAGATTCACTAGTTGAAGGGTTACAATCACGAATCGTTCAGCAAATGAGTAACGGTGTGTTTGTCAGAATGGCGATTTTAGAAGCGGTATTAAACGGAAAAGCGTAAAGCTAGGAGGAAGAAAACATGAAAACACTCATTAAAAACGGTCAAATCAATACTAGAAACAACGAAACAACACCTGCAGAAATTTGGATCGAAGATGGAAAAATCAAAGCGATAGGAACTGGTTTTTCCGAGACTGAATTTGATGAAGTGTATGATGCAAAAGGGCAATTGATCACCCCTGGTTTAGTAGACGTCCATGTCCACTTGAGAGAACCGGGATTTACATACAAGGAGACGATCGAAGCCGGTTCGAAAGCAGCTGCTAGAGGCGGTTTCACGACTGTATGTGCAATGCCTAATCTGAATCCAGCACCTGATACAGCAGAAAAATTAAAAAATGTCTATGATCTGATCAAACAAAATGCGGTGGTGAAAGTGTTACAATATGCGCCCATCACCGAAAACCTTCGCAGTGAAGTATTAGTAGATCAAGAAGCACTGATTGCTGAAGGGGCGTTTGCTTTTACGAATGATGGAGTGGGTGTCCAGACAGCAGGAACGATGTATCTTGCAATGAAAGAAGCAGCAAAAAACAAGAAAGCATTAGTCGCACATACCGAAGATGAATCATTATTGTTTGGCGGTGTGATGCATGCAGGCAAGAAAGCAGAAGAATTGGGCTTGCCGGGTATTTTAAGTGTAACTGAATCTTCACAAATCGCACGCGATCTCTTGTTGGCGGAAGCGACTGGCGTTCATTATCATGTCTGTCACGTCTCCACAAAAGAAAGTGTGCGGGTAATTCGTGATGCCAAAAAAGCAGGAATTCACGTAACTGCGGAAGTTTCACCGCACCATTTGATCCTGATCGATGAAGATATACCGGAAGATTTTGGCTTTTGGAAAATGAACCCGCCTTTACGTGGAAAAGAAGACCGTGAAGCCTTGATCGAAGGGCTACTCGATGGAACGATCGATTGCATTGCCACTGACCATGCACCACATGGATTAGAAGAAAAAAGTAAGAGTTTCTTAGAATCACCATTCGGTATCGTGGGAAGCGAAACAGCTTTTCAATTGATTTATACACATTTCGTTGAAACCAAACGCTTCACACTGGAACAAGTCATCAATTGGCTAGCTGTGAAACCAGCTGAGATCTTCCAATTGAATGCTGGCACATTAACGATCGGGGCGCCTGCTGATTTAGCCGTTTTCGCTATCGAACACCTTAGCGAGATCGATAAAAAAGATTTCCTTTCCAAAGGGGAAAACACACCTTTTGTTGGGTGGAAGGTCAAGGGAGAAACGTTATTGACGTTTGTTGACGGAAAACTTGCTTGGCAAAAGGGGGAATAACCGCATGGAAAGATTACTGATTTTGGAAGACGGTACGGTATTTAAAGGAAAAGCATTTGGCGCAAAAAACAATGTCTTTGGCGAAGTCGTTTTTACGACTAGCATGACAGGCTATCAAGAAACGATCACTGACCAAAGTTTCAATGGACAAATCATCACTTTTACTTATCCGATGGTGGGGAATTATGGCGTCAATCGCGATGATTACGAATCCATTTCTCCAACTTGTAAAGGTGTAGTAGTGAAAGAACATGCACGAGTTGCTTCAAACTGGCGCAGCCAAATGACGCTAGATGAATTTTTAAAACGTAAAGGTATCCCAGGGATTTCTGGGATCGATACGAGAGCGCTGACGAGAAAAATCCGTGAAGTGGGAACGATGAAAGCAAGTATCGTTGATGCAGGTGATTCATTTGAGCATGCGTTTGATCAATTGAAGGCAACTGTGCTTGCTACCAATCAAGTACAACAAGTATCAACGAATAAACCTTACCCAAGTCCCGGAACAGGACGAAATGTCGTGGTGATCGATTTTGGTTTGAAACACAGCATTTTAAGAGAACTAAGTAAACGTAACTGTAATTTGACTGTCCTTCCTTATAATACGGATGCAAAAACGATTTTATCCTTAGCGCCTGATGGAGTCATGTTGACGAATGGTCCTGGTGATCCTAAAGACGTACCAGAAGCAATTGAGATGATCCGAGGTATCCAAGGAAAAATCCCGATTTTTGGCATCTGTCTTGGGCATCAACTCTTTGCATTAGCAAATGGAGCAGACACGTATAAAATGAAGTTTGGCCATCGCGGATTGAACCATCCAGTGCGAGAAATCGCTACTGGACGGATCGATTTTACCTCACAGAATCACGGATATGCAGTGGATGAGAAAACGGTGGACCCAAAACGATTGATGGTGACCCATGTTGAAGTGAATGACGGAACAGTAGAAGGAATCAGACACCGAAATTATCCAGCATTCAGTGTTCAATTCCACCCAGATGCTGCACCTGGGCCACATGATGCCTTACATTTATTCGACGAATTCATGGAAATGATGGATGCAGGAAGGGAGCAATAAGAATGCCAAAACGGACAGATATCAAAAAAATCATGGTGATCGGTTCAGGACCAATCATCATCGGACAAGCCGCTGAGTTTGATTATGCGGGAACACAAGCTTGTCTAGCCTTGAAAGAAGAAGGATATGAAGTCGTCTTGGTCAACTCTAATCCAGCGACGATCATGACAGATAAAGAAATTGCTGATCAAGTGTATATCGAACCGATCACTTTAGAATTCGTGTCGAGAATCTTAAGAAAAGAACGCCCTGATGCATTGTTGCCGACATTAGGAGGCCAAACAGGCTTGAATATGGCAATGGAACTAGCTGAATCTGGTATTTTAGATGAGTTAGATATTGAACTTTTAGGTACAAAATTATCCGCAATCGATCAGGCGGAAGATCGAGATTTATTCAAACAGTTGATGGAAGAATTGAATCAACCAATCCCCGAATCTGAAATCGTGACAACAGTAGAAGAAGCTGTTGATTTTGCCAATAAAATCGGCTACCCAATCATCGTCCGACCTGCCTTCACATTAGGTGGAACGGGCGGTGGCATGTGCGAAAATGAAGAAGAGCTACGTGTAATCGCTGAAAACGGCCTGAGTTTATCCCCTGTGACACAATGTTTGATCGAACGGAGTATCGCTGGATTCAAAGAAATCGAGTATGAAGTAATGCGAGATTCAGCTGATAATGCAATCGTTGTTTGTAACATGGAGAACTTTGATCCTGTTGGTATCCATACAGGCGATTCGATCGTTTTTGCACCAAGCCAAACATTATCTGATCATGAATACCAAATGTTGCGTGATGCTTCGCTTTCAATTATCCGAGCGTTGAAAATCGAAGGTGGCTGTAATGTGCAGTTAGCTTTAGATCCAAACAGTTTCAACTACTATGTGATTGAAGTGAATCCTCGTGTTTCACGGTCTTCTGCATTAGCAAGTAAAGCAACCGGCTATCCGATTGCAAAATTGGCAGCTAAAATTGCTTTAGGGCTGACGCTTGATGAGATGAAAAATCCGGTAACAGGTACGACCTATGCTGAATTTGAACCTGCACTCGACTATGTTGTAGCAAAAATCCCACGTTGGCCTTTCGATAAGTTTGAAAATGGCGAACGAGTGCTAGGGACCCAGATGAAGGCAACTGGCGAAGTAATGGCAATCGGGAGAAACATCGAGGAATCCCTTTTGAAAGCTGTTCGTTCTCTAGAAATCGGGACTTATCATATTGAATTGCCAGAGTTAAAGGATGTCGAAGATGATCTATTGATCAAAAAAATGGTCAGAGCACAAGATGATCGCCTCTTCTACGTAGCAGAAGCAATCCGTCGAGGTTTCCCGATCGAAGAAATTGCGGAATTAACAAAAATCGATTTATTCTTTTTAGATAAACTCCTTCACATCGTCGAATTAGAAAACCAACTAGCAGCACAATCGAATGATCATGAGCTACTAACGTTTGTGAAACAAAATGGATTTACGGATCAAAAGATCGCGGATTTGTGGAAAACTACCGCAAAAGAGATCAGACAAATGCGAACTGAGCAAAATATCCTGCCCGTTTATAAAATGGTGGATACTTGTGCCGCTGAATTTGAGTCACAAACGCCTTATTTCTATAGCACATATGAATATGAAAACGAGAGTATCCGCTCCGAGAAAGAATCAGTCCTAGTTTTAGGGTCAGGACCAATCAGAATTGGCCAAGGAGTGGAGTTTGATTATGCGACTGTCCATTCTGTCAAAGCAATCCAACAAGCTGGATATGAAGCAATCATCATGAACAGTAATCCAGAGACCGTATCGACTGATTTTTCTATCTCTGACAAATTGTACTTTGAACCATTGACTTTTGAAGACGTCATGAACGTTATTGATCTTGAACAGCCGATGGGTGTGATCGTCCAATTCGGTGGTCAGACTGCGATCAACTTAGCAGAACCGCTTGTTAAAGCTGGTGTGAAAATTTTAGGGACAACGATCGAAGATTTGGATCGTGCAGAAAATCGTGATCTTTTCGAACAGGCATTGAAGCAACTGGATGTTCCACAACCGCTAGGAGATACAGCGACAAGTAAAGCAGAAGCTGTCGCAATTGCTTCAACTATCGGTTACCCAGTATTAGTCAGACCAAGCTATGTTTTAGGCGGACGTGCAATGGAAATCGTTGAAAATCAACACGATCTTGAAGACTACATGGAACATGCAGTCAAAGCTTCCCCAGAACATCCTGTACTGATCGATCGTTATTTGCTTGGTAGTGAATGTGAAGTAGATGCCATCTGTGATGGAGAAACAGTACTGATCCCAGGAATCATGGAACATATCGAACGTGCAGGTGTCCATTCCGGTGACTCGATGGCTGTTTATCCGCCACAAGCACTATCCGCTGAAATCCAGAAGACGATCGAAGACTATACGATCCGCCTAGCGCGAGGGTTGAACTGCATTGGCATGATGAATATCCAATTTGTCATCCATGATAATAAAGTTTATGTGATCGAAGTGAATCCTCGTGCAAGTCGTACTGTACCATTTTTAAGTAAAGTTACAGGTATTCCGATGGCACAGATCGCAACAAAAGCAATCTTAGGGCAGAAACTAAAAGACTTAGGCTTTGAAACTGGCTTGTATCCTGAAACTGAGAATGTCCACGTAAAAGCACCAGTCTTTTCATTCACTAAACTTCATAAAGTAGATACGTATTTAGGGCCTGAAATGAAATCGACTGGGGAAGTCATGGGATCAGACCAAAATCTCGATAAGGCATTGTATAAAGCTTTTGAGGCATCAGGACTTCGGTTACCAGATTATGGCTCCGTTTTGTTCACGATTGCGGATGAAACCAAAGAAGAAGCATTAGAATTAGCCAAACGCTTTTCAGAAATCGGCTACAGCTTGTTAGCAACGAAAAATACAGCTGCCTTTTTCGAATCACATGGGTTGATCGTTACGAAGGTTGCTAAAATTTCTGAGCATGTCCATGAAAAAAATGTTGTCGATTTGATCCGTGAAGGAAAAGCGCAAGTCGTAGTCAATACCATTGACAAAGACAGAGGAAATGCTTCAAAAGATGGCTTTATCATTCGCCGAGAGGCTGTTGAACATGGAACTCCGTTATTTACTTCATTAGATACTGCAGATGCAATCATTCGAGTAATGGAATCACGAGCATTTTCAACAAAAGCGATCTAAAAAGAAACGAGATAATGAAAATGTGAATAGTCATGTACAAAAGTATCAATTGAGAAGAGTCTCTTCTTAGTTGATACTTAGGCAGGACACACACTGGAACGTCTCAAATGAGGAGAGTAGATATGAAACAAGAATTAATGAAGGTTATCAATCAAAGACAACTGGCACCACGCATTTATGAACTCACGTTAAAAGGAGAATTAGTCAATGAAATGAATTCTCCAGGGCAGTTTCTGCATATTCGAGTGCCTCGTGCTGATTTGCTACTAAGGCGACCAATCAGTATCAACCAGATTGATCATGAAAATAAAACTTGTCGGATTATCTATCGAATCGAAGGAGAAGGGACAAAAATCTTCTCAGAATTGAAAATGGGCGATACACTCGATGTGTTAGGTCCTTTAGGCAATGGGTTTGACTTGTCAGGATTAGAACCAGAAGATGAAGTTTTCATCGTTGGCGGTGGGATTGGTGTGCCTCCTCTCTATGAGTTATCAAAGCAATTAAAAGAAAAGGGGATCATTCCAATTCATTTTCTAGGATTCGCCTCAAAAGACGTATTATATTATGAAGAAGAATTCAATGAATTAGGAGAAACTCGCATTGCAACAGATGACGGTACCTACGGAATCCACGGCAATGTCGGAAATTTATTGTTGAGTACAAGCAAAATGCCTAAAGCAGTGTTTGCTTGTGGCGCAAATGGACTATTGAAGACCGTCGAACAACTTTATTCAGATCATCCCAATGTCCAGCTGTCATTAGAATCTAGGATGGCTTGCGGTGTCGGTGCTTGCTACGCATGTGTGTGCCATAAGCCAGATGATGAGACAGGAACGAAAAGTGTGAAGGTCTGTGATGAAGGACCTATCTTCAAAGTTGGGGAGGTCATTTTATGAGTGGAAATCCTTTAGCAGTAAAACTTCCAGGGCTAGATTTGAAAAATCCGATCATGCCAGCCAGTGGATGCTTTGGTTTCGGAAAAGAATATGGAAAATATTATGATTTGAATCAACTAGGATCGATCATGGTCAAAGCAACGACACCTAAGGCAAGATTTGGCAATCCTACGCCGAGAGTAGCAGAAACACCTTCTGGTATGCTGAACGCGATCGGCTTACAAAATCCTGGACTAGATGTTGTGATGAAAGAATTATTACCTGAATTAGCTCATTACCAGGAATTGCCGATCATTGCGAATGTTGCAGGGGCATGTGAAGAAGATTATGTAGAAGTTTGTGCAAAAATCGGTGACGCACCGAATGTGAAAGCTATTGAATTGAATATTTCCTGCCCGAATGTCAAACATGGAGGTATCGCTTTTGGTACTGACCCAGAAGTTGCTTTTCAATTGACACAAGCGGTCAAAAAAGTAGCAAAAGTTCCAGTGTACGTGAAACTTTCGCCTAATGTGACAGATATCGTGCCCATCGCTCAAGCAATCGAAAGTGGCGGAGCCGATGGTTTCACCATGATCAATACACTACTTGGCATGCGGATCGATCTAAAAACCAGAAAACCAATTTTAGCAAATCAAACAGGGGGACTGTCAGGTCCAGCAATCAAACCTGTGGCCATTCGCTTGATCAATCAGGTGGCGTCCGTTTCAAAACTACCGATTATTGGAATGGGTGGTGTCCAAACTGTTGACGATGTGTTAGAGATGTTCATGGCAGGTGCAAGTGCTGTTGCTGTTGGAACGGCTAACTTTACCGATCCCTACATCTGTCCTAAACTGATTGAAGGGTTGCCAGTCCGAATGGCAGAACTTGGTATCGAATCATTAGAGCAATTAATCAAGGAAGTAAGAGAGGAACGAAATCAATGAATCAACGACCAATTATCGCGTTAGACTTTTCAACTTGGCAAGAAGTAGAAGAGTTTCTGCAATTATTCCCAGAAGATGAGAAATTATTTGTAAAAATCGGCATGGAATTATTCTACCAAGAAGGGCCAATCATTGTTCGTTGGTTAAAAGACGCTGGACACGATGTCTTTTTAGATTTGAAACTCCATGATATTCCGAATACTGTTGAAAAAGCTATGACAGGCCTAGCTAAATTAGGTGTGGACGTGACTTGTGTCCATGCAGCTGGTGGCATCCGAATGATGGAGGCTGCTCTAAGAGGATTAGAAGCAGGTACACCAGAAGATAAAAAACGCCCGCTGTTGTTGGCAATCACGCAATTAACTTCAACAAGTGAAGAAGAAATGCACCATGACCAATTGATCGATGTTCCTCTTGAAGAAAGTGTCATCCATTATGCCCGATGTGCCAAACAAGCTGGTCTTGACGGAGTAGTTTCATCCGCATGGGAAGTGAAATCCATCAAAGAAAAAACTGACCCATCATTTATCTGTCTAACCCCAGGGATACGTCCAGAAGGAACAGTTGCAGGAGATCAAACAAGAATTGTGACACCGGCTAAAGCACATGAAATCGGTTCTACGTTCATTGTCGTTGGTCGTCCAATCACATTGGCGCAAGATCCATATCAAGCGTATCAATCAATTAAAGAAGAATGGAGCCATTAATATGAAGTCAATTGAAACTAAGATCGCAAAAGATTTATTAGAAATCGAAGCTGTTTTTTTGAGCCCTAGTGAACCTTTTACTTGGGCAAGCGGTATCAAAAGTCCAATTTACTGTGACAATCGGATCACGATGAGCTATCCAAAAGTTAGAAAAGAAATTGCACAAGGGTTAGCAGACAAAATCAAAGAAGCATATCCAGATGTTGAAGTCATTGCAGGAACAGCTACTGCAGGCATCCCACATGCAGCATGGGTAGCTGAAATTTTAGATTTGCCGATGGTTTATATCAGAAGCAAACCGAAAGATCATGGTAAAGGAAACCAAATCGAAGGACGTATTTTTGAAGGGCAAAAAATGGTCGTGATCGAAGATCTGATTTCAACTGGCGGAAGTGTACTAGAAGCAGCAGAAGCCGCTAAACGTGAAGGGGCGAATGTCTTAGGTGTGGCTGCTATCTTCATATATGAATTACCAAAAGGAAAAGCAAACTTTACTAATGCGGAAATGCCATTATTGACCCTTACGAATTATTCAGTGCTGATCGAAGCAGCACTAGAAGAAAAATACATTGATGAAACAGAATTAAACCTATTGAAGGAATGGAAACAAGATCCTGAAAACTGGAAGAAAAACTGATTGCTTAACATCTGTAAAAAATATTTTAGCATCAGAAATAAAATGGTATACTAGTGTTGAATAAACAACAAATAAAGAAGTATTCAAGACGAAAGTTTTGCTATGGACGAGTAGCTCAGTGATAAATCACGTAGAAAAAATTTTTCTACGAGGTTTTAGAGCTATGTTGTTTTGAATGCTTCCAAAACATGATGTTCAGGTTTACCCTCAAACTCATTGTTTTAGAGCTATGTTGTTTTGAATGCTTCCAAAACTCAGAGGTGAAGTCAGACACTTTGACAGCTGTTTTAGAGCTATGTTGTTTTGAATGCTTCCAAAACCATTCTCTATTCAGATTTTGTAGGTATGCAGTTTTAGAGCTAAGCTATGTTGTTTTGAATGCTTCCAAAACCATTCTCTATTCAGATTTTGTAGGTATGCAGTTTTAGAGCTATGTTGTTTTGAATGCTTCCAAAACAAATTGCTGCAGATCATGAATTATCAGCGAGTTTTAGAGCTATGTTGTTTTGAATGCTTCCAAAACAAGGAGTTTTATAAATCGTGAACAAAAAAAGTTTTAGAGCTATGTTGTTTTGAATGTTTCCAAGTCAGCAACTGTTTTTGGGTAGTGTTATTTGAAAATACGATATACGAGTGGTAGAGACTAGAATGCTTTCTTCTGGTTTCTATTTTTTTATATAAATTGGGGATGATTTTGTTAAAATTATAAAAAAATCAATGGAAATAAAACGTGTTATTTGCAAATTTTAGTTATTTAATGGTAGGATTATCGCAAAAAGTATTCCATTATGGGAGGTCTATTTATGGGATTGAATGAATTTATTTTGGGATTGAACAACTTAGAAAAAATCACTCGGGCTCCTGGTTTCTTTAAATTCACCGAGCATACGGTAGCGGCACACTCGTATCGAGTGGCTTCGATTGCTCAAGTTTTAGGGGATATCGAAGAAGTAAATGGTCAAAAGATCGACTGGAAACTTCTCTATGAAAAGGCACTGAACCATGATTATACCGAGCGCTTCATTGGTGACATCAAAACTCCAGTAAAATATGCAAGTAAAGAGTTGCGGGGGATGTTGCAAACGGTAGAAGAGAAAATGACGGACGAGTTTATTAATCAGGAAATTCCAGAAGAATTTCAGGAAACGTATCGTAAACGTCTTTTTGAAGGAAAAGATAACACGGTTGAGGGAGAGTTACTAGCAATTTCTGATAAAGTCGATTTATTGTATGAATCTTTTGAAGAAATCATCAAAAACAATCCGGAAAAAGTCTATAAAGAAATGTTTATCGAAGCGGTCACGACGATCAAGTCATTCGAGCATCGTCCTTCTGTAAAGTATTTCTTCAATGAGATCTTCCCAGAATTACTGAACCAAGAATTCTATGGAAAAGAAGATTTTTTAGCAACAGTTTCGACCATTGTCAAGAAAACCAACAAATAAAACGAAAAAGAAAGCTCTGGAGGTATGGATTTGAAGAAAAATATGGATGTTGAATGGGGCTACTCGGGAGATAGAGGACCTGAACACTGGGCTGAGTTATGTGATTGGTTTGCCAAAGGAGCAGCTTTTTCTTTGCAGTCACCTATTCAATTAACTACATGTGAGGAAACAGGCGAGTCAAGTGAAACATTATCTTTCCACTATGAAAGGCAACGATTCACGGACAAAGAATTCAAAAATACGATTCATTTAGTTCCTTACGATCAACTTAGTTACGTTGAATTTAAAGATCAAAAATTTTATTTGACTGATATCCACTTCCATATGCCTTCTGAGCATTTGATCAATGGAAAACAGGAAGATATTGAGTTCCACTTTGTGCACATGAATGCCAAAAAAGAAAATTTGGTCGTAGGAGTCATGTATCATTTAGCAACTGGAGAAGGTTGGTTATATGATCGCGAGAATGGTGATTCTTGGGACGTGGAGAAACACGAACATTGGACGAACCCAATCGTCTTATTCCCAGAGCAAAAGAGCCATTATCATTATGTCGGGTCGTTAACCACACCGCCGACTAGCGGTCCTATACAGTGGTTTGTAATGGACCAGATCCAAAAATTGAATAAGGACTTTTTGATTCCTTTTAAAGGGCAATATGCACAACCAAATAATCGACCGATCCAACCGCTGAAAAACCGAGAAATCAACTATTACACGGAGGCAAATCAGTGAATTTTCAACAATTGAAATATGTGGTCGCTGTGGCAAACAATGGAAGTTTTAGAGAAGCGGCTAAAAAACTATATGTTGCACAACCTAGTTTGTCGGCAGGTATCAAGGAACTTGAAACAGAGCTTGGGATCACTCTTTTTACCCGAACCAATCGAGGGGCCTTTTTAACCGAAGAAGGCCAAGAGTTTTTAAAACGAGCAGAACGAATCTTAGTGCAACTGGAATCGTTAGAAGGGTATTATCTTGCGAATGAAAAGCGAGACAGCTTTTCTATTGCTTCGCAACACTATGATTTTTTAGGTCCTTTGACAGCAAAGCTGATTACTTCATTCAAACAAGAAATCAAACAATTTCGGATCATTGAAACGACTACTGCAAAAGTGATAGAAGAAGTCAAAGAGCAACATAGTGAAATTGGTATCCTTTATATGAATGAACACAATCGTTCAGGGATCAAAAGATACTTGGAACAAGGAGAATTGGTGACACAGGCTTTAGGGACTTTCAAGACACATATCTTTTTACGTCAAGAACATCCATTGAGCCAAAAAAAGGAGATAGCCAAAGAGGAGCTATTTCCATATCCCCAAGTGAGATTTACTCAAGATGGCAGTAATTTTCCTTATTTTTATGAGGATTTGATCGAGATTCCTGACCAAGAAACGGTGATCTATACGAGTGATCGTGGTACATTGATGAATATCGTTCTGGAAACAGATGCTTATGCTTCTGGTTCTGGAATCGTGATCGGCGAGATGAAAGAATACCTTCGATTGATTCCCCTAGCAGATAGTCAAGAAAATGAGTTGGTGATCATTTACTCCGTGAAACGACCATTAAGTAAAATCGCTCAACGGTTCATCCACCATCTCACACAGCTAATCAAACAGTAAGAACATCATTAGAAACAATTGGAATGATCGCTTGTAAAAGCTATTGTTCTAATTGTTTTTTTGTCTGTCTTTTTCGCGTTGTAAATGATAGGATTGAAAGTAGTAGGAAACGAAAAAAGTAGTAGAAAGGCGTGAGGTGATGAAACGAAAACTGTCTAGGAGAAGTGTTATCGCAAGTGTGATTTTTGTAGGTACATTGATTGGCGGGTTTGTCATAGCACAACAATTACCTGAATACGAAAATGTCATCCTGACTATTTGTCTATTAGTCATGATTTTTAGAATGAAAATAACTGATTTTATACTAAAAACGAACAAAAAATCAAGAATATCTGCATGACTACAATATCTATTCGCTTCCGTCAGGCGTGAAAATCGCTTATTTAGGCGGTATAACAGTAAATGGCGTGATGTAAACTACATCGTTTTTGCAGAAAGGGTGGGATTATGAAAGAAATCGAAATCAAAGACAGAACTCCTTTGCTTGTCGAGCAATTGGTTGATGTATGGGAAAAATCGGTAAGAGAAACTCATCTTTTCTTATCAGGTGAGGAAATAGAAGAGATAAAAAAATTTGTGCCGACTGCCTTGATGGCCGTGCCACAATTGCTTGTTGAAACTGATAAAAATGCAATGCCTGTCGCTTTTATGGGAATTGATGACGGAAAACTGGAAATGCTGTTCATTGCTCCAGAAGAGCGTGGTAGAGGATTAGGTAGAAAGCTGTTGGGATATGGAATGACAAAATATGGTATAAAAGAACTCGTTGTCAATGAGCAAAATCCACAAGCAAAAGGATTTTATGAACATATGGGATTCCAAGTTCGTGAAAGGTCAGAGATGGATGAACAGGGAAATCCGTATCCTATCTTGTTTATGGAAATAAGTTAAGTTATATAACTAAATACTACATGTTTTAAAGACAGTTTCCTATAAAAAATAGGCTGTCTTTTTTTTGTTAAAAAACTAGCTGAGTCAGCTAACTAACTACACTTCTTAAGTAACAAAGCTATTCTACATAATTGCTGTTTAATCGACAACGATTGGGGCTATTTCAGAAATTAAATTATGAGTGTCCAGAAACGTGTGATGTATGAGTATGATATACTGTTGTACATTTAAGCTTATTTAAGTTATTATTAAAATGAACTTAAAATCACTTATTACAGTAAGGAGAGTTCTATCGATGAATCAACAAAAAAGATTGCTGATAATAATGGAAAGACTAAAAAAAGAACAATCGTTAACTTTACAAGACATTATGCAACTTACAGGTGCTTCTAGAGACACGGCTAGAAGAGATACAATAAAACTAGCGGATAACAACCTTGTGATTAGAACTTACGGAGGTATCAGTTTAGCAAATTCATTTAATAAAATAGATGGATATTTAGGACGAACAGATCAAGAACTTCAAGTAAAAAAGCAAATTGCTCGAGAAGCAAGTAAATTATTACTTGAAAAACAAAATATATATTTAGATGTGTCGACCACAATCTCTCTTTTGCCCCAGTATTTAGCGAATAGAAACATAAAAAAAGCTGTAACGAACTCGATTGACATTGCTGATCAATTTTTAAAGACTACTTCAATCCCTACTACAATCCTTGGGGGAACATTAAATAAAGAAAGCCGTTCAGTTACTGGTGGATACCCAATCTGGGAATTAACTAAGTATCGGTTTGATATTTCTTTCTTAAGTTGTGCAGGTATAAATAATCAAGGAATCTATTATGCCCATGAAGAAGATATAGCAATGAAGCAGGCAATTAGAGAGAAAAGTAATAAAATCGTACTGCTATGCGACCATACAAAAATCAACTTATCTCATAATTATCTTATCTACACGTTTGAAGAACTCGACTACTTGGTAACCGATAAAAAAATTCCTGAAGAATTAGCCGTTAGAATAGGAAAGAGTAAAATCATTTACACAAAGGAGAAAAGCTATGATTAAAACGATATTATTTGATGTTGATGGAACGATTATTGATACAGAATATGTTATGACACATTCTCTGCAAAAAACATTGCGTGAAGAATTAGATAAGGAAATCCCGATTAAAGAATTACATTATATTTTAGGTATTCCCGGAAGAGATGCGATTAAAAAGTTTGTAAATACTGAGGAAGAAGAGGAGACTCTCTTATCAAAATGGGGTGAAAACGTACTTTTATTAGCAGATAATGCTCAAGTTTTTCCGCATATAGAAGAAACATTACAGATATTGCACGTAAAAGAGATTCAATTAGGACTTGTTACATCTAAAACAAAGGAAGAAATGAAGAATGAATTTGACCGATTTGATTTAAATCAGTATTTTGATATACAAATTACAGCTTCAGATACTAACTTGCATAAACCTTTTCCAGATCCAATACAAAAGGCAATTGACGAGCTCAATGTAAAAAAGGAAGAGACGATTTATATTGGTGATTCATTATATGACATGCAAAGTGCGAAAGCATGTGGAGTCACTTTTGGTTTAGCTAAATGGGGAGCCCAAAATATTGAAAATTTTCAAAATGTCAACATAGTTATTGACTCTCCTCAAGAAATACTTGATTTGTTAGAAAAATAGAAAAAGAGTGTGAGAGAAGAATGATATGCTCCCCTATATAGGAATTTTATATTTCTGTGTCCACTAGACGGGAAGTGCATCATAGTGTCTCACACTCTTTTTTTAAGTGTGGGACAAAACTAAAAATCATTTTTGCCATAGACTTGTGAATAAACGAAAGTTCAAAAGTCAGTTTTTTCGGAAATTTCAAAAAAGAGGCTGTGACAGAAGTGTTTAACTCCGAGAAATAAGCCGAAATTAACGAAAATTGCTTTTCAAATTTTTGTGAATTTCGGCTTATTTAAGAAGAAGTTGTTTCTGCTCCCACCGTTTATTCGTTTTTAAAGAATGAGACAAAAGTGTTTCTTACTTTTGTCCTACGATTTTTCTCTCCAATTTCTCAAATCGAAACGACTTTTGTCTCGATCTCATTTTAGAATATGAAATAGTGAAAAAAGAGCAAAATACGACAAGTAAAAATTAGTACAGTTGTAAAAACAGATTTTTCTCATAAAGCGAGTAAAAATATTGCTTTTTTTTTGGTTTTAAGGGATTATATAGCTAGAAAATGGCAATTGTCCATTATTTCATTGATTAATCAGAAATTTTTAGCTGATTTAGTAGTTACTTTTTTATTATTATTAAACAGATTTTAGAGGTGTTATAATCTTGGATTGGAGAGTTGCCATGATTGAATTGAGGAATGTTTCTAAGCGATATGAAAATACCCAAGCGTTGCAATCGATTGATTTTTCTGTCGAAGAAGGAGAAATTATTGGAATCGTTGGGAAAAGCGGCTCAGGAAAATCTACACTGCTTCGCTTGTTGAATCTGATGGAGGACCCGAGTTCGGGAAAAATACTATTTGATGGCATAGATAGTCAAACTTTCACAAGAAATGAGCGTCGTCAGCAAAAACAACGGATGGGAATGATTTTTCAAAATTATAATCTATTGGATAATTTACGCGTATACGAAAACGTAGCATTACCTTTGAAATTACAAAAAAAAGTTAATGAGGATAAACTTGCACAATTATTAGACTTTGTTGATATGAACCACAAAGCGCAAGCTTACCCAGCCAATCTTTCTGGAGGAGAAAAGCAACGGGTTTCGATTGCCAGAGCACTAAGTAGAGATCCTCGTATCCTATTATGTGATGAGGCGACCAGTTCATTGGATGAGGAAAATACTGAAAGCGTTATACGCCTATTGCAAAAAACACATGAAGCGTTCCAACCGACTATTTTCTTTGTAAGTCATGAACTTGAAACAGTCAAAAGCCTCTGTAAACGGATTCTCGTCATGGAACATGGAGAACTGATTGGCGAATTATCCAACAATCCCGAATACTTTGAAGAGGAAAACCTTACTTATTTTGAAAAGATAAAAAGGGGGCTTGACCATTGACACATACTAGTTTTATGGAGTATTGGCCCGCATTGCTAACAAGTTTGAAGGAAACAGGGATCATGATGTCGATTTCAATGGTGATTTGTCTTTTGATCGGCTTACCATTAGGCTTGAGTTTGTTTCTGACAAACCCAAAAATGAAAGGTCATCACCCATGGCTGTATTGGTTACTCAATTTTTTAGTTACAGTTGTCCGTTCATTTCCGTATTTATTGTTTGTGATTGCCTTGATTCCCCTTACACGTTCTGTCCTAGGGAAAGCTTTTGGCCCTGTTCCTTCATCCGTTCCATTGAGTATCGTAGCAATTGCGATTTTTGCTCGGTTAGTCGAGCAAGTACTATTAGATGTGCCAAAAGAGATTGGTGCTCTGGCTAACTCCTTAGGAACATCCAGATTACAATATGTTTGGTATTTTTTATTAGTTGAAGCACGTAGTGGATTAGTATTGGCTTATACGACCACGACCGTCAGTATGGTTTCCTATTCTACCGTTATGGGAGTCATTGGTGGTGGCGGAATTGGCGATTTCGCTGTACGTGTAGGTTATCAGCGTTATGAATACGGTATGATGTATGTCGCCATCGTGATCATGATTGCGTTGGTCTTCATTTTACAAATGTTCGGTAATTTCATTGCCCAAACACTAGACAAACGAAAATAGGAGGAAAAAGAATGAAAAAGGTTTATCTGATTGTATTGGCTGCTCTTGCAACTGTGATTTTGGCTGCTTGTGGTGGAGGTAAAGAGGGGAAAGAAGACAAAGAAATCACGGTAGCTGTCCAGTTAGAATCATCAAAAGATATTTTAGAAATTGCGAAAAAGACAGCTGAAAAAGAAGGCTACACAATCAATATCATGGAAGTTAGTGATAATGTCGCATATAATGATGCCGTCCAACATGATGAAGCAGATTCGAACTTCGCACAGCATGAACCATTTATGGAGATGTTCAATAAAGAGAAGAAAGCTGATCTTGTAGCTGTTCAACCGATTTATTATTTCTCTGGAGGATTTTATTCTAAGTCATATCAATCAGCAAATGAATTACCTCAAAATGCGAAAGTAGGGATACCTAGTGATCCAACGAATGAGGGACGCGCATTGGCAATCCTTGCTAAAAATGGGGTAATCACATTAAAAGAAGGTGTAGGATTTGAGGGGACAGTCGCTGATATTGTAAAAAATCCTAAAAATCTTACATTTGAAAGCATTGATTTATTGAATTTAGTAAAAGCCTATGATGAAAAAGATATCGCTATGGTCTTTTGTTATCCTGCTTATTTGGAGCCCGCTGGTTTAACGACTAAAGACGCGGTGCTATTAGAAGATGAAGAAGCAAGTGAACATTACGCATTGCAACTCGTTACGCGTGAAGGTGAAAAAGACAGCGAAAAAATCAAGGTACTCAAAAAAGCAATGACTACCCAAGAAGTAGCAGATTACATCAAAAATAATTCAAAAGGTTCAAATATTCCCGCTTTTTAGATTTTAGCTAAGGAGTACAGTTAACTTTCTAACATAAAACTCTTCAAGTACAGTAAAAATGATGGCTCCCCCGATAATGGGACAATAAAACAATCAATGATTTTTTTGAACTACTCTTTCATCTTTGGAGAGTAGTTTTTGCTATATCAAAGGATAGTAAAGACCTGGTATAATTGTTGACTTTTCTACAAAAAAGAAATACGGTTAAAAAAACTGTCAATTTTTCTAGGAGTGAGTGCTGTGATTTCATTAAAAGACAAATTTTTAAAAGAAAATATTCCTTTTGAACTATATGACCACCGGGCGATTTATACGAATGAAGATGCACTAGTCGTGAAAAAAGAGCAAGGATTTACTGGAACGGAAACAAAAAGCCTCTTTTTGAAAGATAAGAAAGACAACTATTACATCTATTTGACCTTTACCACTAAAAAAAGCGATTTTAAAAAGGTAAGTAAGCTGATCGGTAAGAGAGTTTCTGTTGTTTCTTCAGAAAAAATGGAAGAATTGACAGGTCAAAAACCAGGTGCTGTTTCTCCGTTTGGCTATACGTTCCATGTACCTGTAATCATTGATGAAGAATTACTATCCCATCAAAAAATCGTCTTTGCACCTGGAAGACCTGATCAAACGATGGTCGTGGAAGTGGCGGATCTAGAAAAAATCATCCAAGTCTTAGGGTTGGAAGTCTACTATTTACCAGTGGGAGAATAAAGAATGTCTGAAATTTTACGAGAGATCGGTGTTTTTTCTCGTTCTTTGGCTTCAATCAGTAAATTTGAGTTCAAAGAGATCCATTTGAAAAAAGAGCAATAGTTGCCTCTAGCAAATATGAGTCATTCATCTTCCCTGCATTGATGCCAAGAATAACACGCATTGGATATTGTGTCCTATACACCAAGCTTGGATAGGGTCGAATCATCTAGTGTTCCAACATGAGTCATTGCCCAAAAAGTTTAGAGGGATCCGCTCGCTTTGAATGGGAAAAAGAACTTAATAGGTGCCAAATTAGCTATAGGGAAAATACAAAAGTAAGAAACACTTTTATCTCATTCTTTAAAAATGAATAGACAGTGGGAGCAGAAGCAACTCCTTCTTAAATAAGCCGAAATTCACAAAAATTTGAAAAGCAATTTTCGTGAATTCCGGCTTATTTCTCGGAGTTAAACACTTCTGTCCCAACCTCTTTTTGATTGCTCTTTTTTGATGCGAAAAGGGAACGAGGCTAAAAACAACCATTCAGTAAGGGAAGGGATTGTATCTTTTTTCTATGTTGGATGGTTGATTTTTTGCTATGGTGTAGTTATCGATAGGTGGAGGACACTAACTTTTGATCTGTATCAGCCCCAGTTCAAGCCCTTTGATGATGGCAGATACTGTTGAGTTCACCTCTAATTTATTGTTGATAGAGCAGATATGGGAATTGACAGTACGGCGACTTATAAATAATTTTTTGGCAATTTCGTGCTGTGTCTGTCCAGTAGCTGCTAGTTTCAAGACTTCTAATTCTCTATCCGTGATTTTATTTGCGATCGATTGATCTGGTGACAAGAGTGTATGACCTTTGGAAATAAATTTGATTTTGGTGATCAACTCATCTAGAGAAACAGTTTTATTTATAAAGGCTTTAGCACCTAGCTTGAATGCCTCATTACGATAGACTTGTAAATCATAACCAGAAAGAAAAATTAGTTTAGTATGTGGGACTTGTTCCATAATTTCTTTTCCGACAACTAATCCGTTGACACTACCCATACGGATATCTAACAGAACAATATCTGGTTTATTCTTAATAATAACTTTTAAAATATCAACTTTTTCCGAAAAAATATCAAATCGTTCAAAATAAGTGGATAAGGAAAACTGCATCGCTTGGGCAAAAAGTGTATGATCATCAAATAAAATAATATGCATGTGGCTAGATCACTCCCCATCGATTGGAATCATAAATGTAGTACTTAGGCCGTTGATTTGTATGTATGCTTTTCATTTTAGGAATAGCAAAGTGTTCCATTTTTTGCTACTTAGTTGGCGAAATCACGAAGAGAATGAGTTCCTTATGAAACGTGTAGTTTGGATGTATCCATTCCATTTTACTGTATTTAAATTTAATTGAGAATCCGTATATTGTGCAATTTACAATATAGAATTTTACACAATGTACCGATGCTTTTTTAATTCGTTGTGAGATAGACTTAAAGAAAAGTAATCTGTGGAATAAAGCGGAGTTCCTTATAGAATTGAGTTACAATGACATGGATCGTTATGGAGTAATACTGGTGGTAGCAGTTAGTATTAAGGTGGGGAAATAGAATGTTGAAGCTGAGTGATTTTTCAAAGAGTTTTGGAAGGAAAGTACTTTTTGAAAAGGTTTCGTTCACTTTTTATCAAAACGTAACTTACTATATTTACGGAGAAAATGGTATTGGCAAAACGACCTTGTTCCATTGTATATTAGGACAAGAAAAATTTACTGGGATGATCGATAAAGAATCATCTAGTATATTTTGTGTTTTTGATGATACGCCATTTTTTTTAAATTTGACTGGACTGGATAACCTAGTTTTCTTTACAAAAAATAAAAATATACGATTTGAGATAGAAAAATTAGAGTCTTCATACTTATCGAAAGGATTGCTGTATAAATCGCGTGTAAGAACCTATTCTTTAGGCGAACGAAAGATGTTGGCTTTACTACTTGTGAGATTGCTCCATCCTAAAATTCTCTTGTTAGATGAAGTTCTAAATGGATTGGATCAAATGAATCGATTGCTTCTTTTCAAGACGTTAAAATATTTAATGAAACAAGGAACGTTGATAATAATGAGCGGGCATGAATCACTGTATTTAGAGCTTTGTGATGAGCATTTATGGGTAAAGAATAAGACGATCGAAGTTGTACCGAAACACAAAGTGCGTACATTATTTGCTGTCGTAGAAGAAGGTGGGTCTGTTGCTGAGTGAACTGCATTATCAATGGAAGTCAAAAAATTATTTGATTTTTTTAGTGATTTCGATTTTTGTGACTGCAATGATGTATCTATCCCAAAGAAATCTGGTGAATAGCCATTTAGACAGTTTTTATCAAGCAGTGGAGGATGCCATAGCAAATGGTGAAAACATTACTCAACTGTTAGACGGAGGTTTTCGTTTAGAACGTTCTAAAAATATAGAAATAATCGATAATCCTACAAAATACTATTTTATGGCATATCAAGCAAGTTTAGTAGCGATGTTACCTAAAAACGGAATCAACCAATTATTGTCTTCTTCGTTTTTTATTATTTTTCCCTTTATGAGTGGTATTTACGGAGTTGTTATCGCAAACGCAGAAATAAAATATGGAACGAACAAAGTGCATCGAACAATCTGTTCGCAGTGGCAAATCAACCAGTCGAAACTAATCGCTAGTATGGTAATAACTCTGACTAGCGTATTACTTATTTCAATTATGGGTTTCGTTATGTTACAGCTATTGACGCCTTGGTTATTCCCAGTGGAAGTAATTCCCTTGATAGAGTTAGACAGCATAAATCAACTCTCCTTTATGCATCATTCACTCTATCAGATCCTTTTTGTTTTAGGAAATAGCCTGATCTATCTTTTGATTATGTTCTATCTTACTCTAGTTACAAAAAATATGTTAGTGAGCCTATTTGTACTAAGTACATATACTCTGTTTTTACCGATATTAGGGAAATTTGACTTGAAAAATATCATTCTGACAATGTATCCGAAAGTGTTCAATACGAATGCGACTACTTTTCATATAAATGAGGGTATTGATCTATCATTGAACATCTGGGTAGTGCTGTTCCCGATTGTTCTGCTGCTCGTATACGGCATCACCATGGAAAAAATTTTACGTTTCAAAGGTACAGGCTAATAGTTTCTTCCAAGTGACTATCGTCGAAGAGAGGCACTTGATTGAGCTTATTTTCTCGTGTATGGGGTATTTTAGAAGAAATGGTGTCACAGACTATACTTCACGGATGGATTGGAAACATGTTTGCTTCTATGTATGATAAAATCGTATGATAAAATCAACGAGTGTGTATCAACAGTAAGAAACATTCTACTTCGCGCTTTAAAAAACGAATAAACGGCTGAAACAGACGTAACTCCTTTGGTTTATCTTTCGGAGTTACTTTTGTTTCAGCCATTTTTTGGATAAGCGTTACTCTTTTTCTAGTTGATTGATTTTTTCTTCTTCCGGTGTCACGATGATCGTTTTTTGATTCTCATAAATGACAAATCCTGGTTTTGCTCCATTTGGTTTACGGATATGTTTGACTTGAACAAGGTCAACAGGTACCTGAGCCGAGTGACGATATTTTGAGAAGTATGCGGCTAATTCGGCAGCTTGTGTGATTGTTTCATCTGTGGGTCGATCACTTTTGATAATAACGTGTGAACCTGGGATATTTTTTGCATGGAGCCAATAATCCGTCTTTTTCGCCGTTTTCATCGTTAACTGATCATTTTGTAAATTGTTTTTCCCAACCAGGATCAATGTGCCATCTGAAGAACGGTATTGATCGGGTTGCGAAGGTTTTTTTCGTTTTTGTTTTTTTTGTGTCTTCTTTTTTAGATAACCTTCAGCTGTTAATTCTTCTTTGATTACTTCGATATCCATTGGTCCAGCAATCTCTAATTGAGAGAGGACAGATTCTAAGTAATCGATCTCGCTTTTGGCTTCTTTGATTTGCTGGCCGATCAACTTGACTGCATTTTTCAGTTTTTGATAGCGATGGAAGTACTTTTGTGCATTTTGATTAGGCGAGAGTGCAGGATCAAGTTTGATTTTGATCGGTTGGTCTTCTTCATAATAGTTAGGTAGCGTTACTTCTGTTGCGCCTCTTGGAACCTGTGTCATAAAGGTTGTCAACAACTCGCCGTTTCTACGATAACTTTCCGCATTCTCAGAATCTTTCAGCGTTTGTTCTCGTTTTTTAAGTTTATTTTTGTTTCGTTTCAATTCATTCTCGATTTTTCGGATCAATTCGCCACCTTGTTGCTTTGCACGATCTTTTTCAGCTTTGTCATGATAAAAAGCATCAAGCAATGTACTGAGGGTGTCGTATGTTTCTTCAGAAGTGGCTGACTTTGCGAAATAGTCGTAGGCGATGGGTGTGAAATAATCTTTATTTTCCACTTCATAATAATGAGGAGCTAGTTCCTTCTCTACAGCGGAAAAAAACGTTTGCCAAACGAGCATTTTTTCATTTGGTCGTTCTGCTAAACGTGCGACTAGTTCCTGTGCGGTATCAAAACCAAGTCCTTGGAATTGTTGCTGGAGCGCTTTTGGTGAAAGCTCGATTTGTGAGAGACGATGAAAGATTTTTTCGTTGTCTGCACTAAAAGGATCAAGTTGTTCTTGCTCGGGAGGTGAAACGTACTCAACCCCAGGAAGCAATGAACGGTAGGTATTGTGAGAGCTTCCTATGTGTTTGATCGCATCTAAGATTTTACCTGTTTCTTTATTGACCAAGACGATCGTACTGTGACGACCCATCAATTCAACAATCAACACAATATTTTGTAGGTCTCCAAGTTCATCTCGTTTAGAAAAATGGAAATGGATCACTCGATCATTATCGATTTGTTCGATTGCTTCTAAAATTGCACCATCTAAATATTTTCGAAGCATCATGACAAAATTAGGCGGATTGTCGGGATTTTGATAGTCGATTTGTGTGATTTGCACGCGTGCATAACTAGGATGCGCGGACAATAACAAGCGATGATTTTTACCGCGTGAGCGGATAACTAAAATGATTTCATTTTCATAAGGCTGGTGGATCTTGGAGATTCGACCAGACAGTAGAGTTTCACGCAATTCATTGACCATTGCATGGGTAAATACTCCATCGAAGGACATGGTTCATTCCTCATTTCTTTTCATAAGTAGTTCTATTATAACGAAAAAAAAGCAGAAAGACCAATTTGCAAAGTGTGGGCATAAAAAGCGAGATTCTCTAAACAAAATGGAGGAAGAGTAAAAAAAGTAAAGGTTTCTTTTCATATCTTGGCAGTTTTTAGCTATAATAAAAGAAAAGATGAAAAGAAGGTGACAGTGGCTTGGCGATGATTGAAGAATTGGGCAAAAGAATCAAGGCAAGTTATACTCATTTTGCTGCAGATTTCGCAGAGAATCCAACAACATATTTTACCCGAGTACTGTTGGTATTGTTTTTTTCTGGGATGCTTACCATCATGATGTTTGTTTTTCCAGAAAAAATCAGAGAGGAACAAATCGATAGTTTAGTCTATGCAGATATCACATCTACCAAACTGCAACCTTTAGTTTTAAGTGACGCTTCCAAGACGATTGCTGAAAATAAAGCAATTTCTGTGATGTTCTGTGTACCAAAGGGTAAGCAATATGAAACGTTATTGGCAATTTTTAATGATCCAAAAGAAATGGAAGAATTGAATCGGCCGATTTATTTTTATCCGCTTATTTACGATATAAAGGAAACGGAACAAAAATATAAGATCAATCAGGAGAAACCCACGGTGATCTTTTTTAAAGACGGTAAAGAAGCAAATCGCTTGACGATAGAAAAAAAGGACAATCAAGTAAAGTTAGCACAAGAAATGATTCCAGAATTGAACCGACTTCCGTTAGCAAATATCAAAAAACTAGAGGATGAAATGGCGAAATCAGAGTCCGCCTCGACAAAAATAACAGAGGATCAAACAAATACAACCACTCGCTCAACTGATGATAATTGAGAAGAGCAAAAATAAAATTGTAAAAAGTAGTTGACGTATAGGATAAATTCGATTAGACTAATATCAATTATTAAGGAAAGGGTGATCCACAATGAACTTATCAAACCAATTTTTAGCAGTAACGAATCAAGCTTGGCGTAACTGGCGTAGATAAGTTGTATTGATGGCGAACTTTTACCGTAGATACAACTTTTTAGAGTACAAATCTAAAATTTGTATCTATGCTAGACAAGAAATTTGACTACCGCATAGATAACGTCTATGCGGTTTTTTGTATGTAAAAAGACAATTGCCGTCTAGGTAATTGTCTTTTTTTCGTAAGTTCGTATGTAAACCAATCTTGAATAATTAGTCATTAAGGAGTCCATGGGGGGAAAGAAAATGAAAAATAAGCGATTGATAACAGTAGTAGCACTTATAATGATTTATTTAGTCGGAACATTCATTTATGAAAAAATAAATGATTCTTCCACAGAATCAGCAGAAAAAACAACAAAAACAACAGTAGTTGGGGTATTACAATATGTGAGCCACCCAGCATTAGACGAGATTTATCGAGGAATCAAAGATGGATTGAAGCAGTCGGGCCTTGAAGAAGGAAAAAATCTGGAAATCAAGTTCCAAAACGGTCAAGCAGATCAAAGCAAACTAGCAACGATGAGTCAACAACTGGTTCAAGCGGACCCTGATGTATTAGTTGGGATCGCGACACCAGCAGCGCAATCCTTAGCGAATGTGACGACAAAGATTCCGTTAGTATTAGGTGCTGTGACCGATCCCGTGGGCGCAGGGTTAGTGAAATCCCTTGATAAACCAGGTGGAAACATCACAGGTGTATCGGATCAACCCCCTGTAGAAGCACAAATCAAATTGGCATCAGAAATTTTACCTAATGCGAAAAAAATCGGGATTCTTTACGCCTCTTCCGAAGATAACTCAAAATATCAAGTGAGCCAAGCAGAAGCAGCGGCTAAAAAAGAAGGATTGACTTCTGTAAAATATGCTGTTCCATCAACAAATGAAATTGCTCAGACAGTCCAAGTGATGAGTCAACAAGTCGACTTCATCTATGTTCCGTTAGACAATACGATTGCGAACGCTATGCAGACCGTAGTGAAGGAAGCCAACAAATCAAAAATACCAGTTATTCCATCTGTTGATACGATGGTTGAACAAGGTGGATTAGCAACAATCGGCATCAACCAATATGATTTAGGCGTACAAAGTGGAAAAATGGCAGCAACGTTAGCAACAGGTAAAGAAAAACCAGCATCAACACCTGTTTACGTTTTTGATAAAGGCGATACGATCATCAACGAAAAACAAGCGGAACTCTTAGGGATAACGATCCCAGATAAATTAAAGAAAAATGCGAAAATCGTTTCGAGTGACACAACAGAAACGTCAACAAAGGAGGATGAAAAATGATCGTATCAGCAATTTCACAAGGGATGTTATGGGCAATTTTAGGTCTGGGGATTTTCATGACGTATCGAATTCTTGATTTCCCTGATATGACAACAGAAGGTTCATTTCCACTAGGCGGAGCAGTTTGTGTAACAGCAATCACTTATGGAGTCACACCGATTTTAGCAACGATTCTAGGCGTACTTGCAGGTATGGTTGCCGGATTGGTCACAGGTCTTCTTTATACAAAAGGAAAGATTCCAGTAATCCTTGCAGGGATTCTAGTGATGTCAGGTTTGAATTCAGTCATTCTCTTTGTGATGAAAACACCTAATCTATCATTGTTGAATCATCCGATTTTACAAGATACATTTAAAGGACTACACTTGCCAGATTATTTCGACACTGTTTTACTAGGCTTGATTGCTTTAGGTATTTTGATCAGTGTTTTACTCTTCTTTTTCAATACAGATTTAGGTCAAGGTTATATTGCAACTGGGGATAATGAAACAATGGCACGTTCACTGGGAATCAAGACTGATCGCATGAAGATCTTAGGATTGACACTATCGAATGGCGTGATTGCATTATCAGGTGCATTGATTGCCCAAAATGATGGTTATGCGGATGTCAATAAAGGGATTGGCGTGATCGTGATTGGTTTAGCTTCTATCATTATTGGCGAAGTGATTTTCCAAGAATTGACATTAGCAGAGCGTCTGATTGCTATTGTGGTCGGCAGCATCATCTATCAGCTGTTGATCTTGATCGTTATCAAACTTGGATTTGACACGACATACTTAAAACTATTCTCAGCAATCATCTTAGCAATTTGTTTGATGATTCCACAAATGAAGAAAGCTTTGAATCTTAAAACTGGATTCGAAAAGGAGGTCTAGTTATGACAGCAATCATCACGATCAAAAATGGAAAAAAAGTAGTTAGTAATGGGATGCATGAAGAAAAAATATTACTAGAAGATATCAATTTGACAATCAATGAAGGAGACTTCATCACGGTACTTGGTGGAAACGGTGCAGGAAAAAGTACACTTTTCAATACCATCGCAGGCACGTTGGAACTCAGCCAAGGGACGATTTCTTTTAAAGATCAGCTGATTACCAAATACCCAGAAGAAAAACGAGCTGCTTTTCTCTCACGTGTTTTTCAAGATCCAAAGATGGGGACTGCTCCTCGAATGACCGTTGCTGAAAATTTATTGCTTGCTCAAAATAGAGGAAAAAAGCGAAAATTCCGTTTGCGCAATTTAAAGAACCAAAAAGAACAATTCTTCAAATTATGTCAAGAGGTAGGAAATGGATTGGAACAACATCTTGATACCCCGGCTGGAGAGCTTTCAGGCGGGCAACGTCAAGCATTGAGCCTTTTGATGGCAACTATTGAAGCTCCTGAATTGTTGTTATTAGATGAACATACCGCTGCACTTGATCCTAAAACAGCGAAACAGCTGATGACACTAACAAATGAACGTATCACGGGACAAAAGTTGACTTGTTTGATGATCACTCACCGTATGGAAGATGCGTTGAATTACGGGAATCGCTTGATCGTGTTACAAAAGGGACGTATCGTTAAAGATTTGACGAAAGAGGAAAAAGCACAACTTTCCATGAGCGACTTATTACAATTCTTTGAAGAAGTATTAGACTAATTACTTTTATTTAGTTGATAGGCAGTACGTCAAGTCATCTGAACTTTGACTTTCTTAGAGTACAGATGTGTGCTACCTTATATAATTTTACCTGAAATGATTCACTGCCATCCATGTCTTCGTACTCCTCATGCGAACGATGACATCTGATGGCAGTTTTTATAAAAGGAGGAACATCATGATTTCTGGAAAAACAAAATTGGCCGGGTTTTTTGCTTCACCTGCTTCACATAGTTTATCGCCAATGATGCACAATACATCTTTTGAAGCCTGTGGTGTCGATGCCATCTATTTGGCTTTTGATGTCGATCAAGAAAGTCTTGAACAGGCGGTGGCAAGTATCCGCACATTTTCTATGCTAGGTGTCAATGTTTCGATGCCAAACAAAACAGCAGTGATTGATTATTTAGATGAATTAAGTCCTGAAGCTAAATTGATTGGAGCAGTGAATACTATCGTGAATCGCGAAGGTCGCTTGACTGGTTATAATACGGATGGGATGGGCTTTGTACGTTCTGTAAAAGAAACTGGGCATTCAATCGAAAATCGCAAAATCACTGTTCTTGGAGCCGGTGGCGCTGCAAAAGCAATCATTGTCCAAATGGCCTTAGAAGGCGCGCGGGAAATCGTTGTTTATAAACGAAAAAATGCGACTTTTCTATCTTTGAAGAGTTATTTCGATCAGGTCGCAGCTCAAACTGGATGTCTGATCCGTGTGTGGGATTATGCGGATGAAGGTCAGCTTGGTAAAGATCTCGCGTCATCGGATGTATTAGTGAATGCGACGGATATCGGGATGGGGACAAAAAAAGACAGTTTACCAATTGCGAATGTCGGATTGTTACATGCTGATCTAGCGGTATTTGATTTGATCTATTCTCCTAAAGAAACAAGACTGCTTCAAGAAGCAAAGAAGGTTGGTGCGAAAGGATACAATGGTTTAGGGATGCTGATCCATCAAGGGGCGATTGCGTTTGAACTCTGGACACAAAAAGAAATGCCAGTACAGTTAGTGAGAGAAAAAATCGAGGGAAGATAAATGATTATTGTAATGAAGAAATCTGCAACCAATAGTGAAGTGCGCAAGGTCATTGAACGAGTCGAAAAAGAAGGACTAACTGTCCAAGTGAACCAGTTAGAGGAACAACAAGTCCTTGGATTAGTTGGAGATACACGGTTGATCCAAGATGTAGCTTTTCTACGTTATGAAGGAGTAGAAAATGTAGAACGGATCACGAATACGTATAAGTTAACTTCTCGTATCTTTCATCCTCAAGATACAGTCGTGGATGTCAATGGTGTGAAAATCGGGGCTGGAAATTTTGTAACGATGGCAGGCCCTTGTTCCATTGAAGGTTTAGAGCAGATACGGGAAACGGCGAAAATGGCCCAAAAAGGTGGTGCGCAGATTTTACGGGGTGGCGCATTTAAACCGAGAACTTCTCCTTATGCTTTTCAAGGTCTAGGAGAAGAAGGACTCCGCTACATTCGCCAAGCAGCAGATGAATGTGGGATGCAGGTGATCACAGAAGTCATGGATGAAGGTCATATCGATATGGTAGCGCACTACAGCGATATTTTACAGATAGGTGCACGTAATATGCAGAATTTTCGCTTATTAGAAGCAGCCGGGAAAACGGGCAAGCCGATTGGATTGAAACGTGGCATCTCTGGAACCATTGATGAATGGTTGAATGCCGCTGAGTATATTGCTGTTCAGGGAAATCAAAAAATCATTTTTATCGAACGGGGTATTCGGACATATGAAACAGCTACAAGGAATACTTTCGATCTTAGCGCAGTCCCAGTCATCAAAAAATTAAGTCATTTTCCAATCATCGTGGATCCTAGTCATGGGACAGGCGTGTGGGACCTCGTTTCCCCAATGGCTAGAGCTGGAGTTGCAAGTGGAGCAGACGGCATGATCGTTGAGATCCATCCTGACCCGCTTCATGCTTGGTCAGATGGCCCGCAATCATTGAATGAAAAACATTATCTACGGATGATGAAGGAAGTCAAGATCATGACAGACGCCATGAAAAAAATCAAAGAAGAGAATGCTTAGAACTGATTTCGTTATTTTTTATTAAATTGTTGTCATTTTCAGTGTTTTTGATTCCTTGATATCGTATTCTTTAATTATATATGAAACAAGGAGGAACGAACATGAGTCGGATGGATCGCTATAAGAACATCCATAAAAAAGCAAAACCTCTTAAAGACGATTCAAGCAGTATCTTTAGAAGAGAACGAAAAAAAGAAAAGTATGTTGAACAAGATGATGCTACACGTATCTATCAAAATCATCAGGAATCTTCCAACAGGTTTGATGAGAAAGAGGCGGTACATCAGCGGCAATCAACACCCTACACCTATCAAAAAGCAACTGAACAAGAGGAGTCTACTTTTAAGAAAAAAGGCTTCTTCCACCGTAACAAAGGGATAAAACCACCGAAACAACGAAAAAAACATTCCTGGAAAAGAATCGTACTAGGAATCATTTTCTTTCTTCTTATTTACTCGATTGGTTCGTTCTTTGTTGGCAAGTTTGTTGCAGAACATGATAAAAGTCTTGAAAGTGCAACGACGGAAACTTTTAATGGTGTCCAATCTTCGAGTGGGGCCCATAATATCTTGATCCTAGGTAGCGATACGCGAGGAGAAGATGCTGGACGGGCAGATACGATCATGGTCTTACAATTAGATGGACCTGCCCACAAACCTAAACTGATTTCCTTTATGAGAGATAGTTTTGTGACGATCCCCGGCGTCGGGCAAAACAAGATCAATTCTGCTTATGCTTATGGTGGCGCAGATCTTGTAAGACAGACACTCAAAGAAAACTTTGGGCTCGACTGTCAGTATTACGCAAAAGTGGATTTCAAATCTTTTGAGAAAGTGATCGATGCACTGTTTATGACCGGTGTTAAAATCGATGCGGAAAAAGATCTAAATCTTGATGGAGTGGATATCAAAAAAGGAGTCCAAAAAATGGATGGACACGTCCTTCTTCAGTATGCTCGTTTCAGAATGGATGAAGAAGGGGACTTTGGTCGAGTAAGAAGACAACAGCAAGTAATGAATGCTATTTTTAGTCAGTTGAAAAATCCATTGAATCTTATTCGTGCGCCTTATGCGGCTGGTAAAGCAATCGGCTATACGTCAACAGATGTTACTGCGCTGTTCATTGCCAAAAATCTTTTTTCGATTGCTCGTGGAGCAGGAGGGATCGATCGATTAAGTGTTCCTGTAGACGGTTCTTGGAATTACGGAAATAGCGAGTATGCAGGAAGTATTTTAGTCATTGATAATGAGGCAAATAAATCGGCAATCAGTGAATTTTTAAGTAAATAAAGCAAAATCGTTTATACGAATTGAGCGGATGAGATGAAAGTGATGGTTACTTTTGTCTCGTCCGCTTGTTTTAATGATAGCTAAGAAATCAAATCATCTCAACGATAGAAAATGTAACTCAAAAAAGAGGTTCAGCAAGCTGATTTTTGAGAACTGGCTATACTTAGTCGATTTCAGACTATTCGGTTTTATTTTTAGGGGATTGGAAAGAGTGGACTACCTTTTTTCACAAGAAAACGATTTTCTTATTGTCAGATGCGAATGTTTGTTCCATAATAAAGAAGTCTGAAAAAAGGCAGAGATAACGGAGGGAGAAGCAATGAAAACAGTCATTCTAGCTGAAAAGCCTTCTCAAGCAAAAGCATATGCTGAAACGTTCAAGCAAAGGAAACGTCATCCAGGGTATTACGAAATCGCTGATCCTTTGTTCACTGGTGAAGTTACGATCACTTACGGATTCGGTCATCTAGTCGATATGTTGCCTCCTGGTGCTTACGAAGAGCGTTGGGCGAAATGGTCTTTGACGAACTTACCGATTTTCCCCGAGGAATTTCGCTATGAAGTACCTGCGGATAAACGTGAGCAATTCTCAATCGTAAAAAGAGAGCTTCAATCTGCAGATACGATCATCATTGCAACTGATGGGGATCGTGAAGGAGAAACAATTGCTTGGTCGATCATCATACAGGCAAAAGCATTCACGAAAGAAAAGAAATACCTTCGTTTATGGATCAATTCGCTGGAAAAAGAAGCGATTTATGAAGGATTCAAGCAACTTAGGCCGGGGGAGCATTATTTCTCTAAGTATAAAGAAGCAAAAGCAAGACAAAATGCGGATTGGCTGATTGGTATGAATGGCAGTCCTTTATATAGCTTGTTACTGCAACAAAAAGGGATCGATGGCAGTTTTTCTTTAGGGCGTGTCCAAACCCCAACGCTTTATATGATCTATCAACTGCAAGAAGCAATCAGAAATTTCAAAAAAGAACCTTATTTTGAAAGTGAAGCGAAAATCGTTTCTAAAAATGGACGATTCATTGGGAAGATGGACCCGAAGAAAAGCTTCAAGACATCAGAAGAGTTAGTGAAAGAAATCGAACGGTTAGGGGCACATCTAGGGAAACAGCCTGGGAAAATCTTAGACGTATCAAAAAAAGAGAAACAGCTCAGCAGTCCACGTTTATTTTCTCTATCAAGTTTGCAGTCGAAAATGAATCAGTTGATGAAAGCAAGCGCAAAAGCGACTCTCGATGCTGTCCAAGGATTATATGAAAGCAAATTTTTAAGTTATCCTAGAACAGATTCTTTTTACATCACAGAAAATGAACACCAGTATTTAGTAAGAAACCTTGACAAGTACAAAACATTTTTAGGTATCGAAAATGTTCCAACGCCCGATACTTATGCGAAGAAAAGGTATGTTGATGCGAAGAAAGTGCAAGAGCACCATGCAATCATTCCAACGAAGACGATTCCTTCAAAGGAACGTTTCGCTAAATTATCTCGTTTGCAACAAGCAATCTATCTTCAAGTCGTACGAACTACGATCGCCATGTTTGCTGAAAACTACATCTATGAAGAAACAGTTATTCAGACAGGCGTAGAAAATTTACGATTGAAAAGTACTGGTAGAATTCCTGTCAAAAAAGGGTGGCAGGCTATTTTAGAAACAAAAAATAAAAAGAAAGACCTCCAACAATTGCCAGCAGTTGAAAAAGATGAAGTCGTTGAAGTTGATTTGGCGAGTATCGAAAAAGAAACACAACCGCCTAAACCTTACAACGAAGGTACGCTGATCACTGCCATGAAAACAGCGGGAAAAACGCTGGACGACGAAGAGGCACAAGAAATATTGAAAGAAGTAGAGGGGATCGGTACAGAGGCCACCCGAGCCAATATCATCGAAAATTTAAAGCAGCGTCACTATATTGAAGTCAACAAGAATGAAATCACGGTGACTGCCAAAGGGATTACCTTGTGCAAAGCCGTAACAGGTGAGCCGCTATTGACCAGTGCAGAGATGACAGCCCGCTGGGAAGGTTATCTCAGAAAAATCGGAAATCGCGAAGGAACTCCAGAAGTATTCCTTGAAAATATCAAAAAATTCATTCTTCATTTATTGGAATCTGTTCCAAAACAAATCGAAAAAGTCGACTTGTCTAAAGAAATCACTGGCACAAGACAAATCAAAGCAATGGAGAAGAAAAATGACCAGTTGGGACATTGCCCTAAGTGCAAACAAGGAATCATCATGTTGTATCCTAAAGTGGCAACTTGTACAAATCCAGCTTGCGAATTTAAACTATGGCCAACGATCGCGAAAAAGAAATTGACCAAAACAAATTTGCGAGAGTTATTGTCTAAAGGGAAAACTAGCAAAGTCATCAAAGGTTTTACAGGCAAAAAAGGCAAATTTGATGCTGTGTTAGTGTTGAAAGATGATCTCACGATCGGTTTTTCATTTCCTTGGATGGACAAAACAGGAGACACAAAAAAAGAGACTTAAAGTGATTCACATTCAGATAGTACGTAAAAGCCGCACTACCAATACACGAGCAAATAAAATCATTAGGGAAATAAGGAGTTTTACCATTTGAAAAAAGTTCATTCATTTTTAAACTATTTTATGGGAGCAATCATGATCGTTGCTATCTATCAAGCATTACTTAAATACCCAGAGTATGGGACAAAATTATTGTCGATCAAACAAGATCCTACAGCTTATTCTCCAACATTGATTTTATCTACTTTGACAGCAATAGCAAAAGGCGCTACTTATTTTTTACACAAGACAAGTAGTATGCTGAAACGTAAAAAACAGCGCAAACAGTTGATCATGGTGGTTATCGCGATGGTCATCATCTATTTCTTACCTGTTCTAACACAACTGTTCCATCAATACATCTGATTATTGACTTGAGGTCGAGACAAAAGTCGTTTAGGTTTGAGAAATTGGAGAGAAAACCGGCTCTTTGTCAAATGATGTTGATAAAGAGAAATCTTAGAATAATTTGGACAGAACAGAAAGAAAAAACCTTCTTTCTGTTCTGTTTATTTGGGCTCTTTGTCAAATCGCGTTGGTGGGACAAACAGTTAAGGAAAATTGTCAACAGATAACTGGGAGAACTGCAAAAAAGAATTAATCCTGACTCATTCATCCTTGTCAAAATGAGTCGATTTTCTAATTGTTTACTTGCTATATCAATAGATTTGGGAGATAAAATGCATACCCTCCGTTGATACTCAAGTTTCCATCTTTTATTCAGAAAGTTGGTAGAGAGATCAAAATTTTTATCACTTTTTGCGCATTTTACAGTTGACTCTAATATAAGCTAAAATCTATTTTTTGACGTACGCTATAATTGGTTTACGAACAATTGTAAAAAGGGGAGGGTGAAGTATGGAAGTTATTTCTCCAACAAATGCGAGAAAAAATCTTTATGAAATCATCAAGCATGTTGTGTCAGACAGCCAGCCTATTGAAATTTCTAGTACAAAAGATGGCGAAAGTGTTGTTATGATTAGCAAAAGTGACTGGAACTCCTTACAAGAAACAATTTACTTACAGAATGCGGGTGTTTTAGATCAAATCCATCACTTTGAAAATGAAGAAAGTGAAGATTTGGGTGAAATTGATTGGGATACAATATAAAAATTAAGAAGAATGCCCGGAAAGACTTGCCCAAACTGAAAGATGCCAATTTGAATGACAAGTTTGATGAGCTAATTACAGTCATTAGAGAAAACCCTTATCAGAATCCACCACCTTATGAAAAGTTAATGGGGTTACTTTATTATTCGAGACGCATAAATATTAAATATCGTTTAGTTTATAGCGTAGAGGATCAAAATAAAACAATTACTATTGTTTCTGTATGGCCTCATTATGAACACGGGTTTTAAGATGTAATTTTATTTTCTACAGAAATAGTTAGAATTATAAAAAACGAAAAGGCAAAATGCAGTTTCCGATTCTTCGAGTAGGGACTGTTTTTTGCTTTTTTTATATTCGAAAAGTTGTTATTATCTTTTTAATATTTCCTCAGGTTATACGGTTATCCGTTGTGTTGATTTACAGTAGTGATCCATGCAAGCTTATCATACTCGTATGTTTGGAAGCATTTGAATTTTTTGCGTATATTTAAGTGTATGCAGTATTGAAATCTAAATCCACGAGTTATGGCTTTTGCATGTCACTTTTTCTTCTTTTGAGTGATGAAACCCGCAAAAAAGAGCAATCTCTCTAATGGAAATTGCTCATCCGTATGGCTGATCGTTTTTTAAATTTCAGAGATCAATCTGAAATTGTTTATTTTAATGACGAGGAACCTGTTCTGTCCAATTATAAAATTGTGTCTTGTCTGAAAAATCTGCCATATATAATCCATTTAAACCAGCTTTTTTTCCAATGGCACTCAGACTTATAACGATTTTTTCTTCTTCTGGTGGGAAATAGATTTTTCCTTTGATTGCAGTACTGCGAATATATTGGACGAGTCTGTTAATCAAAGCTTCTGGATTTTTTGTCGTTCTCAATTTCTTTGATACTTCTAGCAATACATCAGTGATATCCAGCATCTCTGGTGTCTGATCTTTGCGTTCTCTCAAAAGGGAGTATAAATCTACAATATCCTTTAATGCTTTGTTTTCAATGGAACTCATTTTAGGTCACCTCTTATTAGAATAACTAAAGACTAGCACTCGAAGTAGAAACTGTCAAAGAATATATCGAACTAGGATAACGCTTGCATGGTATAAAAAGAGCAACTATAAAACACATAAAAAAACATCAAAAAAATGTGCAACAAAAGATCAAGAAGGAATGATTGAAAAAAAGATTGCATCTTACATTTAAATCAGAAAAAGCACTCTTGGTTTTAATAGAGGGATGAACTTGATGCTAACGTCCCTTCGGCGAAACTTTAAAAATCGGTCTTTTGTCTGGATGTAGCTTTGATTTAGTGATAGGTTTTTAGAAATAATCACTCGAGTTATTTAAATATAGAAAATACATAGGATGGACTTGTTTTTTTCATACCTAATAATGTTTTCATCCTTTCCATATTGTATTGCTAAATCGTTATTTTTATGTTGGAATAGAAGAGATAGAAGGAAGAGTTTGTAGCTTGATGTTCTACTATAACAATAAACTAAGTTGGAGGTGGACTTGATCAGAAGGATTAAACAAAAAAGAATCAATGTTCGAAGACTTCTAGGCATATTAGGCTCGTATCTCGTTGCTTTTTTACTTCCATTTTTATCTGTTTCGTGGATCTGGTATATTACAGCAACGGAAAGTACAGAACAACAAGTGCGCTTGATGGCAAAAAATCAGATGATGCAGATCAATTACTCGCTTGAGAGCAACTTTTTGAAGTTGGCACATCTCACGGAGCGGATCACTGACAATCGCCAACTCGCTTTAAGTTCGCTGGATCATCCGTATTATATCAAAGAAGGCAAATCAATATTACATACATACAAAATAACTAGTGAGTTAGTTGAAGAAGTCTATCTCTATTATCGGAATGACCGCCCCGAGATGCTTTACTCCTCATCAGGAAATTACTCGCTGGAACTGTTTCTTAGAAAAACAGTTAAGAACGATCATCAGCTGGAAAAGAGACTACAAGAACAATTGGCTACGACTGATGCCAAGTTTATCACTATTGCTTCTGATGAGGAATTGCCATCTTCTTCCTATCTGTATGTTGTTCCAATACAAAACAAGGAAGGTACCGTACATAGTATCGCAATCTACGAAATCAAAAAGAACACTCTTACTAAAGTACTCGATGCTTATAGTCCTGCTAGTACAAATCTAAACTATATCATCGATGAAAGCTATCAATTAGTGACAAAGACGAAAAGTGAGGAGCTGAATACTTTTCTCAGTACGCCTTATTCCGTAGAGAAACTAATGACAAAAGAAAATGTGAAGATCAAGCAAAAACGATATCTTATCCAAAGTTTGAAGAATCCTTATTTGAATCTCTCGCTCCTTTCTCTTGTTGATCCAACAACGGCATTGCTTACGATCGAACGAGTTCAGACCAAAATGATTGTCTTGATCTTAGTGATTTTGTTTATGGGGTTAGTGATCGTCGTTTTGTTTAGCATGCGTAACTTGCGTCCTATTCAAAAAATCGAGTACTTAGCACAGCAATTTCAAGAAGACCCCACACTTACGGTTTCTTCACTTAAAGAAGTCTCTGATACATTAGCAAAATTTCTCATTGCGCACCAAAAATTGACTATTCAGAATCAGCTACAGATCCCATATGCAAGGGAGCAAGTTTTCCAGCGCTTGCTTAACAGTCAATTAGTGATCGATTCCGAATTGGAGCAGTTACTGACAGCTGTCCATATCAACTTTTCGACGGAGTATTATTTTATTGCAACGATTGATCTCAAACAGTTGGATCAATCGAAAGAACGAATAAATAATCAGTGGGCTGAAGCAATCACAAACAACTATTGTGCTTATGGAGTCGAGAATATAGAAAATCAGACCTTTGTTTTCGCGATTGGGTGTGGATCTCTTGACGAGCAGGTTGAACTCGTCCAAATGATTACCGACAGCTGTTCACAACCTATTCGGATCGGGGTTGGCTCTATCGTTCATAGTCTCGGTCAGTTAAATCGTTCCTATATTGAATCGCGAGCAGCGCTACGTTATCCGAATGTGAAAGAAACAATCCGTTACTATTCAGAACTAACTACTAAAGAGAATGCTTTGAGTATCGAGTATCCTAGTGATCTACGTTTAAAATTAGTGAACTACCTTGAAAATGGAGAGTTTGATCACGTTTTAGAAACAATCAGAGAACTGATATCTTATGGAGAACTGAACTTGAAATCAGAAAATCTGCAAAAATTATATGGATACTATCTACTTAATACGATCCTCCAAATAGGAAATGAACTCATCGGTAAAGGGATTTTCCATCACTTGGAAGAATTGCCTGATTTTTCTAGTTTGATCGAACTTGAAAACTTTTTAAACGAACTAGCAGAACGAATTTGCAAAAAAATGGGCGAGATACCAAAAAAACAACCGGAATGTTTGGAAGAACAAATCTTGGCCTATCTACAGCAGAATTTCCAATCGGCACAGCTTAGTTTAGAATCAACAGCTACAGATTTTTCTGTTTCAGTTTCCTTTGTCAGTCGTTCGATCCGCAAAGAAAGCGGACTGACTTTTTCAAAATATATCCAAATGTTGCGCTTTAGAAAAATAAAACAAGAATTGGCAGAAACTGAGTTGCCCATCAAGGTGATCATCCAACAGAATGGGTATTATGATATCTCTAATTTTACAAGAAAATTCCGGCAGATTGTCGGGATGACACCAGGTAAATATCGAGAAATGAACCGTGAATAAACGGTGTTTGCACTATTTGAACATGAAAACAAAAAGCAGCTTTCTATGGATTGACGTCCTTGAGTAGGACAGTCTAACCCTGGAAAGCTGTTTTTTAGTCGATCTGTTCGATATTGGTAATGATGGCATCAGTGATTTTCCATTCACCTGCTTCAATCATAAACGTGTAATGGATTTGAGCGATATGGTTTTGATAATGGGTTGTTCCTTGATTATTCGTTCGCTGGAATGCTTCAACAAATAAAGAATCTGGCCGTTGCTCAAGTACCTTGAAAGCTATCAGCTCGTGTTCTAGATCATAAGAATCAATACTTGATAGTTCTTTTTTTGTGTCTGCCTGCGCTTTGTCAGACAAAGTAGCCAGATAAGCTTCAAGGTTTTTTTCAGTGGCTGCAGCTAAATTCTTTTTTACTAAGTCAAGACAATTTTGGGCACTTTCTTTATCCGTGATCTTTCCCGAAAGTGTAGCAGTTGTTTGCCTATTTGATACTGTATCTTGGTGATCACTACCTAGCCAAATGAAAAACAAAAAGAAAGAAATGAGTAAAAAAATAAAAATTCGAATCATTTTGTACATGTCTTGTTCCTCGCAAGGTTCTCTCCACGTTGCATCGCCTGAAAAGTAAAAAAGCCGATTGGAAACAAAAATAATGGGATAGCTAAGAAACAGAATAAAGGACACCAGAATACAAGTGCTGAGGTGAGGATACTACTGACAACCATCGCTAATGTCTGGAAAGGATTTAAGAACATCAAGAGAAATACACGTATGAAGTATTGGCTAAATGTTAGCTGGTATCGTAGAAAGACAGGCAGAAGATAGAATCCTGCCAGAATGAACAGACATACAAAGAGCAATAAACTCAGATGAACGAATGAATGGCGCAGAAAGTGTGCAGCTATTCGTAGATCGAACCAAATAAAAAGCAAGATGCTGCTGTAGAAGAAGCCTAATCGATTGATTGCCTTGAACTGACGGTTAGTCGTTTTTTTATACCAAGATGCCAATTCTTGAGGCACTTCTTTGTTCGTAAAAAGGAATAGAAAAACCTGAAAGATGGTAGCAGTCGCTGGAAATAAGCCAAAAATGATCCCGCCTTTCAAGAGAGTCAGTAGCCAGAAAAACTGCAGTTTAAGCAAAAGTATCAGGAACGTTCCAAAACGATAAGATAGGTCATAAAAGGCGTTAGATGTAGGCATAAGATCCTCCTTGCTACGTTTATTTACTAAAAAGATACTATGAAAAAATTGCGAATACCATAGTATTCCTGATATTACACATTGGCTTTTTTTACATATTGTTTTTTCTGTCTTTGCCCAGTAGGTTTAAAACAAAGGAGAGGTGTGTAATGGAAAAAATCCGAGGCGATATTGAACAATCGAAAAATAGAGATGAACAAGAAGAGATTTATCCAGAAACAAAAATGCTGGAACGACGTCTCAGTTGGTTCCAAGATTTGAAATTCGGTGTCATTTTTCACTATGGACTATATGCGCAAGCAGGTATCGTGGAGTCTTGGCAATTGTCTGAAAAAGATGAATGGGCACGAGCCGGTAGAGCCTATCGAGAGAATATAGCAGATTTACGAATGGATTATTGGCAGCTTATAAGGGAATTCAACCCCAAAAAATTGAACGCCGAAAAGTGGGCGGAACTTTGTCAAAAGGCCGGTTTTAGGTATTGTTTATTCACAGCGAAGCATCATGATGGCTTCAATTTATACAATACACTGGAAACAGAGTACAAAATCGGAGGTAAATTAAGCCCTTTTAAAAGAGATGTGCTTAAAGAAGTTTTCACTGCTTTTCGATCTGCGGGGTTAGCGACAGGTGCCTATTATTCTAAAGCTGATTGGTACTCGCCCTTTTATTGGTTAGATGATTCAACTATCAAAGGTCGGCATGTCAGCTATGATACACAAAAGCACCCTGAACTGTGGGAAAGATATGTTTCTTTTGTTCATCATCAAATAAAGGAGATCACTACTCACTATGGACCGATCGATTTTCTGTGGTTGGATGCTGGTTGGTGTGGACAAGGCAAAGAAGATCTACAGATGGACCGTTTGGCAGAGATTGCCCGTGAGTCGCAACCAGAATTGATCATTGTAGATCGGATGATGGGGGGACGTCACGAAAACTATGTGACGCCAGAAAGAAAAATACCTGCGCATGATGAGATTCCTTCAAAACCTTGGGAAAGCAACATACCTATAGGAAACGACTGGGGATACGTGCCAAATGACGTGTTCAAGACAAGTCAGGAATTGATTGAGATGCTGATTGATGTTGTCAGTAAAGGCGGAAATTTGATTTTAGGTGTAGGGCCAACTCCTGCAGGAACGATCACCAAGGAAGAAACATCCATCTTAGAAGAAATCGGTGAATGGTTGCAAAGGTATGGTGAAGGGATCTATCATACGCGACCTCTAGAAAAAAAACAGAGTGACAATACTGAGGGATGGTATTTTACCTCGCATAAAGAAAAAAATACATATTACGCATTTCGTAGCATTCTGGAAATACCGCAATCTGTTATCAAGTTAAGTGAAATCAAAGCGAGTATAGACACAGTCGTTGTAGATCTAGCAACAGAAAAGCAACTGTCATTCTATGAAATAGATGGCGAATATCATCTACTTAGCAGTGAAATCACACGTCCCGTAAACGGAGCAATCGGACTTCGAATAACAAAGAATAAATAAAAATGAGAGCGCAAACTATTTTTAAAAAGGAGGTTAACCAATGGGTTATCCAAATATTCAGGTACCGTCGACAGGCAAAAAAACAAAGTTCCAGCAACTCAAACTGAAACTGAAAAAGAATCAACAACTTTATTTATTTGTTTTGCCCGCTTTTCTGGTGATCCTGATTTTCTCTTACGGACCGATGTATGGGATCATCATTGCTTTTAAAGATTATATGCCTTCTCTTGGTATATTAGGTAGTCCTTGGGTGGGGTTGAAACACTTTCAGCGTTTTTTTGAATCCTACTATTTTTGGGATCTAATCAAAAATACTTTAGGAATCAGTGTGTACTCCCTCGTCGTTGGGTTTCCGCTTCCGATCATCTTGGCTTTAGCATTGAATGAAATCAAGGATGGTCCGTTTAAAAAAATCACGCAAACAGTGACTTATGCGCCCAACTTTATTGCGGTGGTGGTCATGGTAGGGATGATCATTGCTTTCTTATCTCCTTCAACTGGGGTGATCAACCATTTGTTGGAGTTCGCTGGTCTGCAACGAATCAACTTTATGACTGATCCTAAGTGGTTCAAAACGATTTATGTTTTATCAGGTGTATGGCAAGGCACTGGATGGGGCTCTGTCATTTATTTAGCCGCTTTATCTGGTGTCGATACCCAATTACATGAAGCTGCCACGATCGATGGTGCTTCAAGGTTGCAAAGAGTTTGGTACATCAATTTGCCAACGATCATGCCAACGATGGTCATTTTATTGATCATGAGTTTTGGTAGTTTGATGTCGGTAGGATTCGAAAAAGTCATTCTAATGCAAAATCCCTTGAACATGGAATCGTCCAATGTCATTGCAACATTCGTGTATCAGCAGGGATTGTTGGATGCTCAATATAGTTTTGCATCTGCAGTCGGACTTTTTAATTCAGTGATCAATTCCATTTTACTGATTTCAGTAAATAGCATTGCCAAACGTTTGAGTAATTCCAGTCTGCTGTAAAAAGGAGGTGAAAAGATGAAAACAACCACTCTTATCAAAGATACCAAAGCAGATAAATTATTCCTGGGTGTCCTATACACTTTTTTAGCAATTGCGTTATTGATCGTGCTTTATCCCTTGATTTATATCGTTAGTGCCTCGATTTCAAACCCGCACCTTGTAAATTCGGGGGAGATGTGGCTATTTCCAAAGGGAGTAACTCTAGAAGGCTATCGTACGTTGTTGGGAAATAGCAATATTTGGCGAGGGTATTTAAATACGATTTATTATACTTCGCTGGGTACGATGATCAACCTTCTCGTCACATTGCCCTGTGCCTATGCTTTGGCAAGGGAAGATTTCTATGGAAGAAAAGCATTTACCAATTTTATGCTCGTAACGATGTTTCTTTCTGGAGGGCTGATTCCTTCTTATCTGCTGATTCGTAGTTTAGGGATGTTGAATACAGTCTGGGCTCTCGTGATTCCGGGATGTGTATCAGTCTATAACGTCGTTGTCACAAGAACTTTTTTTCAGACAACGATTCCTAGAGAGATGGAAGAAGCCGCTATCGTGGATGGCTGTTCTAATTTTCGTTTGTTCCTAAAAATCGTTTTACCATTATCGACACCGATCATCGCTGTAATGGCTTTGTTTTATGGTGTTGGTCATTGGAACAGCTTTTTCAGTGCATTGATCTATCTTTCAGACAAATCAATGTATCCTTTGCAGTTGGTATTACGTGAAATCTTGATTTTACAAGATATGTCTTCAAATACAGTGAGCAATATAAGTGCGGACACAGCGAACATGCTGTATAGCAAACAGCAATTAGCTGCAGTGATCAAATATGGTGTCATGATTGTTTCAACGTTACCAGTCATCATCGTCTATCCTTTCTTGCAAAAATATTTTGTCAAAGGGATGATGGTAGGTTCAATAAAAGGATAACTAAGAAGGAGGATAAAACTATGAAAAAGAAAGTTATACGGATCATTTGTCTTATTTTATGTGTTACAGCAATCAGTGCCTGTGGAAAATCCGACAAAAAGGATACGGCAAAAACAACAAAGGCTGAATTGAATACAGATGGTCAGTTTCCGATCATTAAAAAGGGTCAAAAATTAACATTGAATCTGATGGCACCCAATGCTGGCTTGGCAGAATGGGAAGATATGCCAACACTCAAAGATTATCAGAAAAAAACAGGGATCTCATTGAAATATACGACACCACCCCTAGCTGATTTCAGTACACGTTTGAATCTAGCTTTTGCTTCTGGTGATTTGCCAGATATCGTTTATGGGGCAGGCTCGGGTTCTTTGACTTCTGCTATGGAAATCGATTACGGTTCACAGGGGATTTTACTTCCTTTAGAAGAATACATAACTCCAGAACTAATGCCTAATTTTTACGCATTGACGCAAGAAGACCCGTCTTTATTGAAATCGATCACGACGCCAGACGGACACGTTTATTCTCTACCGATGGTCACTAGAAATGCAACATCGATTTGGTGGCAAGGACCAATGTGGTATAACGGCACTTGGTTAGATAAGCTGAATGTGACGGAGCTGCCAAAGACAATAGATGAATTCTATGAACTTCTCCTTCGTTTTAAAAATGAAGATCCTAATGGGAATGGTAAAGCAGATGAGATTCCGCTAACTGATGTGGATATGAATGGAACAAGAGTCTGGTTGCTTGCGGCTTTTGGTTTGAGGACAAGAGGGATCCAAGTCGATAATGATCAGGTCATTTATACCCCCACCACTGAAAACTATAAAGGCTATTTGACATTCATGAATAAACTTTATAACGAAGGGTTACTTGACAAAGAAGTCTATGGACAATCGGATGAACAGAAAAAAGCGAAGGGACAGAATGATCAACTAGGGATATTTTCCGACTACTTTAGTTTCTTCACCACGGGCCGAACGGAAATAGAAGCATTGAATGACCCAATGTTCCAGCCTTTGACGTCTGAGTGGTCAACTGATGCAGTGATTCCAGGAAGTCCTCGTCTTTCTCGAGGGACTTTCGCATTGACGAAAGTGAATCCTTCACCAGAAGCTTCTGTGCGCTGGGTAGATTATTTTTATTCAGAGGAAGGATCGAAATATTTAGAACAAGGTCCAGAAGGTTCTTTATGGGAATATCAGAAAAATGCTGCCGGTGAGAAGGTTCGCGTGTACACAAAAGGGATCGATCTGAAAAATACGGAAGATGAACGGGGGAAAATCACGCCAGCATACGGATTGACTACACCGAACATCGTCACCGACACTGGAGAATATAAACTTTTAACAGCACCAGATGAAGAAAAAGACACTCGTTTTGATGAGTGGGTAGCAAAGGAAACACAAGAGAAAATGAACGATATTGCAAAAGTTCCTTTTCCTCTTCTTTATCTAACGGTGAAAGAAAATGACCAAGTTTCGGCAACGGCAACCGATTTATCGACTTATATCGAACAAATGGAAGCAAAATTCATTACGGGAGTCGAACCGCTTAGTAAATGGGACGATTTTAAGAAAACGGTAGAGTCGATGGGCATCGAAAAATATCTTGAAGTCTATCAAACAGCTTATAACCGATGGAAAGAAAACTAGCGATATGAGGCATAAGACCTGCGACTATTTTCTACACGAGGATGGTCCAGGTTTTTGATGCAAATGAAACATGAAATACGTAGGAGGAATGTGAAAATAGATGGAACCATTTGAATTTGAACGTGCCCAAAGAATTTTAGGAGAATTAAAAAAATATCGCGTGCAAGAAGAACAACGTATCGAACCAATCTATAAGAAAAATGATGAATCGTGGGAACTCTATCAACAAGGCACTTTTTTTGGCGAAAAGAACAGGCATTACACATTAAAAGGTAGCTTTTCAGTGCCTAGCGAATGGAAAAAGGCGACGGTAGCGTTACGAATAGAGACAGTACTAGGGGAATGGGATAATACGACTAACCCACAGATGAATGTTTCAATCGATGGAATACTTATCCAAAGTATCGATGTCAATCATAGAGAAATCATCTTGGATCACTTCTTTTTTGATCGATCCTTGGATCTATCGATCGAACTGTGGGCTGGACGGACAGAAAAAAAGTTTCCTTTGTACGTTTCATTGATTAAAATCGATCCAGAGGTGGAGCAAACGATTTATGATCTTTTCACGTTCCTTGACTGTTGGCGGGGAATCCGACAATTCGGCGGTAAAACAGAGATGTACCAGAAATTTGTAACAAAAGCAGTCAATTCCTTGGATTTTAGACAACCTTATTCTACTCTTTTTTACAGCAGTCTAAAGAGTGCTCGCAGAATTTTCGAAGAACTCTATCACTCTGCAGGAGCAATTGAAGAAAGGGTAACGGCAGTCGGACATACACATATCGATCTAGCTTGGCTATGGACGGTACAGCAAGCAATCGAAAAGGGGCAACGAAGTTTTCAAACTGTCCTCAAACTGATGGAGGAGTTTCCTGAGTATACTTTTCTTCAAAGCCAACCGCAAATGTATCAGTTCATTAAGGAACAGGCACCGGAGTTGTACGATGAGATCAAGCGTAAAGTGGTTGAAGGAAAGTGGGAAGTAGAAGGGGCGATGTGGGTAGAAGCAGACTGTAACTTGACCTCAGGGGAATCGCTTGTTCGCCAACTCCTTTATGGAAAACGATTCATCAAAAAAGAATTTGGCATCGATAGTCAGATTTTGTGGCTACCCGATGTTTTTGGCTATTCTGCAGCTTTGCCACAACTGTTGTTAAAAACGAACACGCCCTATTTTATGACAACGAAACTATCTTGGAATCAATTCAATCAACTACCCTATGATTCGTTTTACTGGCAGGGAATCGATGGCAGTAGAGTGCTGACACATTTTATCACAACTATCAGTGAAGGCTACAGCCCTACTCCCTATTACACGACATATAATGGCCTTTTAGACCCTTATACGATCAAGGGTAGCTTTGATCGGTATCAGCAAAAAAGTGCGCACAATGAAATTCTTGTGGCGTATGGATATGGTGACGGTGGCGGTGGTCCCACAAGACAGATGTTGGAAGTCCAAAGACGTTTGCACCGTCCTCTACCTGAGATGCCAACGATCACTGGGAATCGAGCAAGCGAGTTTTATCAGAGATTGGAACATTCGTTGAATCTTGATGATCCTCCTGTTTGGTACGGTGAGTTATATTTTGAATACCACCGGGGAACATTGACCTCGATTGGCAAAAACAAAAAAGCCAATCGTCAATCTGAATTTTTTCTTCAAACGATCGAGAAACTATATAGTTGCTATGGACTGGCGATTTACCCGCAAGAGTTGGAAAACCTATGGAAAAAACTCTTACTCAATCAGTTCCATGATATTTTGCCAGGTAGTTCTATAAAAGAAGTGTACCAAGAAACAGATCAAGACTATCAGCTGATCACAAACAAAGGAAATGCATTGATCCAGCAATTAACTGATTTTCTGGCAGAACAGAATAAGGATCGACTGCCTTCTTTGAAAGGACAGGAATACCTAACAGTCTATAATCCATTAGGGATCCAACGAGATGCAATCATTTGTTTTGCGACAGAGAAACAAAGCAAAGATGCAAAGTTCCAGCAGCGAACGCACGACGGACAACTGTTGGTGAAGCTGCCTCACATGGCTAGTCTAAGTAATCGGATTGTTCAACTCGTGGAAAATACAAAGAAAGCACAAGTGGTCCAACCTATACAAAAAGAGTTTGAAACAACTGACTTTATCGTAAAATTCAACCGTTCTTTTGAGATCATTTCTTTATATGACAAAAGATACCAGCGAGAAATATTACCTGAAGGCACGATACTGAATCAACTAATTGCTTATGAAGACCTACCGATGAATTACGATGCGTGGGATATCGATATCTATTACGATAAAAAAGCATATTTTGTCAATCAGATCAGTGAAGCCAAGCTAGTTGAAAAGGGGCCTATTCGAGATACGATCAAAGTCACTCGCCCTTTTGAGAATTCCGCGATTTGCCAACTCATTCATTTTTACCATGAGACTGGCCGTATTGATTTTGAAACCACTGTAGACTGGCATCTACACCATTTGCTATTGAAAGTGCAAATGCCGATCGCTGTCAATACCTTAGAAGCAACTTTCGATATCCAATTTGGGAATGTCAAGCGAGCAGTTCATCAAAATACTTCGTGGGATCTCGCACGTTTTGAAAGCTGTGGGCAAAAATGGGTCGATTTATCAGAAGAAGGGTTTGGAGTCAGTATTTTAACTGATTCGAAATATGGATTCAATACAGCATATCAAAAAGTAGGGATTTCTTTGATCAAAGCAGCAACTGATCCATATCCAGACGCAGATCAGGGAATCCATAAATTCACCTATTCCTTGTATGCACATCATGGGACTTGGAAGGAAGCAGATACGATGGAGCAAGCCCTAGATTTGAATGTTCCTGCGTTGGTCTTACCGATTCTTTTAGATTGCGAAGATACAGCGTATTTCTCTGTTGACGAAAAAAATATTTTACTCGATACAGTGAAAAAAGCAGAAGAGGAAGAAGCGGTCATTGTTCGATTATATGAATACCATAATCGTCAAACAGTCGGTTCCTTGTCAGCAAAACGACATATTGAACGCGCTTTTCTATGTAATTTATTGGAAGAAGAGGATGAGGAGTTACCGGTGATTGGAAACTGTGTAAGCATCAACTTCAAACCATATGAGATCCACACAATCAAATTGTATATGGAGTAATGAGATGATCGAAAACCTTCTTAAAGAGATGACTATAAGGGAAAAAGTAGGACAAATGAATCAACGTCTCTACGGGTGGCAAGTTTACGAAAAAGTAAATGGAAGAATCGAATTGACTGATTACTTCAAAAAAGAAGTAGCGTATTTTGGGTCGATTGGGTGGATCTATGGTGTTTTTCGGGCAGATCCTTGGACGAACAGAGATTTGAATACAGGCCTTACGCAAGAAGAAGCATTTGAAGTCAGCCAAATGATCCAAACCTATTTGAATGAACATACAAGACTTAAAATCCCCGCTTTTTTGACTGAAGAATGCCCCCATGGACATCAAGGACTAGATGCTACGACAGTACCTGTTAATTTTTGCAGTGGAGCCAGTTGGAATCCTGGACTTTATCAAAAAGTCCAAGAATGTGTTGCAAAAGAAATTCGTACAACAGGGGCGCATGTCGGCTTGATTTCCGCCCTTGATATTGCTCGTGATCCAAGATGGGGGAGAACGGAAGAGTGCTTTAGCGAAGACCCTTTTCTAACCAGTTGCTTTGCAGAAGCGGCTGTTAGAGGACTGCAAAAAGAAGATGGACATCCTTTAGTCTTGGCGGTGCTAAAGCATTTTGCCGCCCAAGGAGCCAGTATGGGTGGGCATAATGCGGGACCAGTAGTCATTGGTGAACGAGAATTACGTGAAATCCATCTTCCGGCAGTGCTGAGAAGTATTCGAGCAGGCACTTCAGCGATCATGGCTGCTTATAATGATATAGATGGAGTACCTTGCCATATCAATCCCTTTTTATTGCGGAAGTTTTTAAGAGAAGAGGGCGGGTTTGAAGGCATCGTCATGGCAGATGGATGTGCGTTAGATCGTATTGCTGAACACTTTGGTGACCCAATACGTGCAGCAGCAGAAGCATTGAAAAGTGGGGTGGACATCAGTTTATGGGATCAGGTCTTCCCAAGATTGGAACATGCTATCGAAATGGGAAAGGTTTCTGTTGAAGAGTTAGACGATGCTGTCTTTCGTGTGTTGAAATTGAAGGAGAGGATGGGGCTGTTCAGGAAAGAGTTGCCTAAGATAGCGGAAGTAGATATCAAACAAACGAAACGGCTAACAATCCAATTAGCAGAAGAATCGGTGGTCTTGTTAAAAAATCAAGGTATATTACCATTGAGTCAAACAGAATCATGCAAAATTGCAGTAATCGGTCCGCATAATGAAAGTATTTACCATCAATTAGGAGATTATACGCCGTTCAAGATGAGAGAGCGATGTTCGACTTTGTGGGATGGATTACAGCAGTACCAGAAGGATAATATCGTATTTACACAGGCTAAAGGGTGTGGAATGACTTCTGGTCGTAGGGAGTTATTAGAAGAAGCAAAAGAGATAGCGGAAGAAGCAGAGGTAGTCATTGTGACATTCGGTGGTTCAAGCATACGTGAGTTTGAGACTACTTTTGATACGAATGGTGCAGCATTGAGTGGTTCGAACGAAATGACTAGTGGGGAAAATATCGATCTGTCTGACTTAAGTGTACCTGATTGCCAATCAGAACTGATCCAGGAACTAGCAAAACTTGGAAAGCCTTTGATTGGTGTGGTCATTACTGGAAGACCAGTCATTGTTTCGCCGCTAGCAGATTATTTTGATTCTTTACTCTATGTGGGCTATCCTGGGCAATATGGTGGCGAAGCTTTAGCGAATATAATTTTTGGCAAACGAAATCCTAGTGGAAAATTAGCAGTATCGATACCAGATGCAGAAGGACAATTACCGGTTTTTTATAATTTTAGAGATACCGCTTTTAACGAGAACTATCTTCATTTATCAGGAAAACCAGTGTATCGGTTTGGCTATGGTTTAAGTTATAGCAACTTCGTCCTCAAACATTCTGAAGTTTCTCTAGAAGGAAAACAAATCATTGTGTCTGGAACTATCGCTAATGACTCAGCGATTGCTGGCAAAGAAGTTATTCAAGTTTATTTGAAAAAATACACCAATAAATGGCTCCCTAGGACAAAAATATTAGTAGGATTCGATAAATCAACGATTTATCCAACCGAAAATCAGCAATTCCACATCAACCTATCAATTTCAGAACTTGAGTTTTTAGGTTTGATTGCTGATGATCTATTAACTGTACCGTTTATTGTGCAAATCGAGTGTGCCAAACAAATCGTTCGATTCCGATATGATCCAATAAACACGCTCTTTAATAAAATCTGTGACTAAGACAATTTCTCATGGCAAGTTACAAGTCGAAACTGATAAAATTTCTTTGAAACGGAAATCTTTATCAGTTTTTTAGTTGCAACCGCTATTAACTAGCGAATTTATCTGATCGATTAAGATAGAAATCGATTTTTGTGCGTAAATAATAAATGAAAAAGTGTAAATGCTAAAAATCCAAGCACTTTATTGATAAATTAGGCATTTGAGAGGGGAAAGATATTTCACAGTCTCCACGACTTAAATCAAGCCTAACCTTTTTTATGAATGGAAAATCTATTAGAAAAGAGAGAGATACATTGAAAATGACACGCAAGTATAAGATTAAAAAATCTGGCAATAGCGATATTACGACTATTCATCCAGAAACAAAAAAATATATAGGTGTAGAAACCGGAGAATCAATCATTTATATTTATCAAGAGGAAAAACTCAATATTGATAGCATAGTTAATTCTGTTATGGATCAATATAATCAACCTTTGAAAGATTTAGTTGATTTATGATTTTAGCATACAGCAGTTCCAGTAGTTTTCCTGTAGTTCATTATGTTTAAATGTAAAATTCTTCTTCATTATTCTAAAGGTGAACCGATTGGTGTAAAAGATTCCAGCGCTTTAGATATGGCAATCAATCAACCGTCTCAGTCAGTTTTTGGCGAAGATTTATACCCAAGTATTTATGACAAAGCTTCCATATTAGCAATAAACCTCGCAAAGAAACATCCCTTTTTAAGCGAACGGCACTGCTAGCAATGGTCACATTCCTTGAAATCAACGACTATACGACTGCTTTTTCTCAGGATGAAGCAGTTCGATTTATCTTAGCTATCACAACTAGCAAAAAAGAATTTGATATTCTAAAAAAAGATATTGCAATCTATTTGAAAGAAACAAATAAAATCCAGAAAAAGTAAACCTATCTATAAGGAAAATCAACATTCTGTCTGTTTTTAACCATTTATGCCTGCAAAAGTTAAATAATTATTTTTTTCGTTTTTTGCTAATTACGTTCATTAAAAGATATTAGAGATAGGTAAAACAGTGGGGAGAATAGCCTAATATATAATTTTCATATTCTAGTTTACATAATATATATTATACAAAGTAGATTCAATGTGAAATCAAACCTACTTCATACCAATTTAAACCAAAATTTGCTATTTTTGTCTTATTCAAAATTATAAAAAAATTTTGCACTGTTTCGACTCGTAAATCTTTATTTGCTAGAAAAATTTTCTGATTTGTTCGTTACATATTCAAAGATTTTATCTTTCAAATATTTGAAATTACATCGTGTTCTGTGAAAAAACTTTTAGAATAAATTATTATTAATGATTTGCGCAGCAACAATTTTATAATTATTGTTCATTTGTTCGTGTTTTAAGCTGTATTTTGTGTGTGCAATTATCTGCATTCAAATTAGTTATGTATTGGATCTTGATTATCTAAACAGCTTTTTTGTCCTATATTAGTCATACTTGAAACTTATTCAATTAATAGTATGCCATCTATACAAAATTCTGGTTTAAAATAAGTTGAACGACCTTTCCCAAAAACATGAAGGTTTAGCATGACTTTGTCTCCTTTGTTCAAATGGGAAATATCAATCTTATTTGTCACATGATAAGAAAACAAACGTTTTTTATCTTCTGGAAGCTTAAAAATCAATGTTTGAGTATACCATTTGTGACCAAAACGATTTACCTCATAAATATTGACTTTGTGAACGATTACATATTCAATGCTTGTATACATAGAGTTGCTCCTTCCTTTAAAATGATTAAAAAGATTGAGATAAAAGTAAAAACCACTTTTACCTCAATCTTTGTTTATCCTATTGACCATGTTTAAACTGATCCAGTTCACGTTTTTCATACCTGATTTCTTGAATGTCCCTTTTATAAGTGCTTTTTTCAAGGCATTCCCATAGGTTAATTTGTACATGATCTTAGGTGTATTCATCGTTGTAATAACTGTTGTGGCCTTTAATTTGGGTAAAAGACTTACCATATGTAGCAATCGTTATAAGGATAAATATGATTTTTGTACTGATAGAATGATCGTCCAAATCGCTGAACATCGTTTTTATCCAACTAAAATCCACGTTGTTTGTTCCCTTCTCTAGTTTTTAGGTTGCAACGGTCAATATGTAGACATATTTTTATTTTATAGTCTGGAAAACGGATTAATGAAACGATAATTTCAAATGCTGGAATAATTTGTTCTATAAAAAAGTCGGGATAAGTAATATATCCCGACTTTTAAAAGCATATTCTTTGCAATCATTTTTTATAATACAGTATTCAAAACATTTCGTAATTCACTAACAGATTTATGGAACTGTGCTCTTTCATCTTTTGTGATAGATAACTCGATTACTTCACGTACTCCATTCTCATCGACGATTGAAGGAACGCCTGTAAAGATATCTTCTTCTCCATATTGACCAGTCAAATAAGCTGAAACTGGCAATACAGCTTGTTCATTGTTCAAAACAGCTTTGACGATACGTGCTGTACTCATTCCGATCCCATAGTAAGTGGCTTTCTTACGATCAATGATTTCATATGCAGCATTCTTTACTTTATCTGCAATGATCGTTAAATCAGCTTCTTCAAGGCGGTGATCTTTTTCAACAAATTCCATGATTGGTTTTCCACCGACTGTTGTGTGTGACCATGCAGCTACCTCTGAATCCCCATGTTCACCTAAGATATACCCATGGACACTTCGTGGATCGATTTTTAATTTCAATGCGATTTCTTTTCTGAAACGAGTAGTATCTAGCGTAGTTCCAGTACCAATAACACGTGAAGTTGGTAATCCTGATTCTTTCCAAGCAATATAGGTCAAAATATCCACTGGGTTTGATGCTACAACTAACACCCCATCAAATCCTGATCCCATGATTTGTTTGACAATATCACGCATGATGACTGAATTTGTTTTAACAAGATCTAAACGAGTTTGTCCTGGTTTTTGGTTTACTCCTGCGGTGATAACGACTAGATCTGCATCTGAACATTCGCTGTAATCTCCTGACCAAACAGCGACATTTTCTTCTCCCCAAGCCATACCATCTAAAAGGTCCAATGCTTCCCCTTCTGCTTTTTCTTGGTTCACGTCGATTAGAACGAGTTCATTAGAAATTCCTTGGTTGATCATTGCATAAGCAATACTTGTCCCAACAAAACCAGTACCAACAATGACTACTTTTCTACTTGTTTTTTTCATGATATATAACACGCTCCCTTTCATCTCTTATGTTATTTTCATGAAAATTATAATGCCGACTATGTCATTTATCAATATAATGAAAGTTATACTTACTATAATTTTTATTTATAGAAAAACTCAACTAGATTGTCTGGGTGCGTTCCCAACTTCTTCTTTTCCCAGTATGTATCGCTTGTTCTTTACCAATAGTAGCATGTAGGTCTTCCATCGACGCTATTCTTTGAAGCATTCCCTGCCTATTCTTCTTTGCATGGGTAATTCTAGCATGTAGAGAAGAGTTTGGGGTTATAGTAAGATAGCTTGTATCGGTGGACATAGATCTAAGAGTTTCTTTACTGGAGTTACTTATCGAGCTATTGAAACTGCTCATTTCTTTTTGTTCTTTTAGTTTTTGATAAGTCTTCGTACGAAAGAATTTGTGGATCGGGTATACGAACTTTTTCACTGTTCTCTCCTCCTGTTGAATCGGTTATTTTATTAGGGATTTTGTTTATTTTTTGCATTTTCGAGTAGTGTTTGTTCTTGTTGTCTATAAGCTTCTGCTAGTTGTTTTTTAAACTTTCGTTGATGTTTTCGGTGACGTTGCCCTTTCAAATACTTCATAAAGGCACGAAGGATCACAATAAATAAGTACATAGCAAAAAAGGCTGAAAAACCATACCGCAGAATATAGAGGAAAAAGTAAGTATAGGATTCTGCTAAATGATTCATGTGTGGTAATCCATCTTGATAAAATAAGAATGCCAGAAGTAGATCCATTTATTTTCTCCTATAAGTAATAAAAAAGAGGCTGTATCGCTATACTACCTCCCCTAGTTTAGTTACGTTTATCTGTATTTTTTGTATTGGCCTTGTTTTGTCGTCATTTTTCCTGATGATTTTTTATTTGCTGGTCCACTTGCTGTCATTTTTTTACTAAGTAACAGTGTGACAATAATGATTACTGCGAGTCCGCCTAAAATAAACACTAAATGATTGGATAAATAGTCAGAGAATCGTTTGAATAGATCAGTCTGTGCTACGATACCTGATTTGATTGTTTGTTGCCAAAAGGTTTCCATATAATGCCTCCTAGTTTGAGTTGAGAATAGTAATTTGGTTTCACATCTTAAAGCATAATATAAAAATAAACCAAGCGACTAACACTTTTTTCTAAGTCAGGAAAAAGTATTTTTTTAATTTTGGTCATCATTTTTGAGGTCAAAAAACAATAGGATTTGTTAGTTCTAAGCAATATGGCACCGAATTGTATCCCTGACAGTAAAAAAGCCACAGACCCATTTTTTTGCTTCGGGGTCTGCAACTTCTATTGCTTTGATTTAAACGCTCTTTAAAGAAAGTATCACATAATTAGTCTTTATGTTCTTTTTTTGAAGTCAATTCTTCAAATTTTTCTTTGACTTCATCTGTCAGTTTCTCTACTTCTTTTTCGAAACGATTAGGCTTTGTTGGTTCATCTTCTTCTACAGCATTTGATCCAGATAATGCTACTTCTTTTTCTTCGCCGGAGTTTGTACCAGATAATGCTTCTTGTTTTTCTTCTGTTTCGCCAGAATTCGTTCCAGCCAATGCTACTTCATCATCTGTTTTAGGCGCCATTGAACCTCTCAGACGTTTTCCCTTTTCCCCATTGTAATTTGTCATAGTTCTACCTCCTAGTCTTTCTTTTCTTTATAGTACATAAGAATAAAATAACTGTCAAAATATGTGAATAGAAAAGGGTTTCTTTTCTTACTTTTTTAAAATCAGCAATCAGGATGTTTCTTTTTTCTATAAAAAACAATCCGAAAAATCTGCGTAGCATTTGTAACATCTTAACTGATTTTATTTTTTTGTGACCGGCAGAGAAAAGTTCTGTACATATCGCTATTTCTTCCTACAGACATTTTCATAGGATTTCGGAAATTCCAAAAAAATAACGAACAATACAAAAAACGCATTGTTCGTTTTTCCTCCAATTTCTCAAACCTAAACGATTTTTGTCTCGACCTCATTTTCTGTGTTTGATTGTGAGTATTAGAAAGGTTCCTTTTTATTCGCTGATTAAGAAACAAAATTTGGCATCAGTGAGTGCTTTTTTCATTTTCCTGAATTTCTTTGATTCCTTCTTCCAAGATGTTCATTTGAAGTAAGGTTTCTTCGTCTTTTATGATTTTTTCTGCACCATTGATCAATGTTTCATAGATGCCTTCGTATACACGGCTGTAGTCACCAATCTCTGAAATGACTTTTTCTTCATGGTAGGTTCCTTCGCCATCTATATAAGTCAAAGTGCCGTAGTGTTGAGGTAAATCGATCCCAAAGTCTTGATTGTCAGGCATATAGAACATTTTTAAATGTTCTTCCTGACGATCCTTTGTTTGTTTGACGAACATGCCTTTTTTTCCATAGACGACAAAACTAGGACGCTCCTTGATTCGGAAATAACTGGATTTGACTGAAATTTTCATCGTACCATAATAAAAATCAAGGTCGAAATAATCATTCATACGTCCTTTACCCAATAATTGACGAACATCATAGTGGATCGTATCTGGTTCACCAAAGTAAGAAATGACTTGATCTACTGTATGACACGCATGGCCATAAAGATAACTATTCGCTGTTGAAAATTCAGTAGTATTTTCTGGGATTTCTGGTCTGAAATAATCATAATGCATTTCGATTTCTAAGATGTCACCAAGTTTTCCGCTTTCGATCACTTTTTGAACCGTGAGAAAATCGGAATCGAAGCGGCGATTTTGATAGCACTGGATGAATAGCCCTTTCTCCTTCGCTAACGCAAATAATTCTTTTGCTTCTTTTGACGTCTCTGCAAATGGTTTTTCGACTAATACGTTTTTGCCTTTTTCAAGAGCCATTTTTCCGTACTCATAGTGGAATTGACTAGGCGTAGTAATAACGACCAATTGAATCTCGGGATCATCCCAAAGATCAGATAGCTGATTTGTATATTCAATATCGTCAAATGTTTCCCAAACTGGTTTTGATGGGGAAAAGATTTTTTTGATCTTGATCTTATCGGTTAGTTTTCGTGAAAATGGCAGATGGTAACGATTGGTACTTTTTCCATTACCTAAATATGCGATTGTTAGCATAATTATCCCTCCTTAGTAGATACTGTCAGTATACAAGGAAATCGCAAGCGTTGGTTGTTTTCAGGACAAACAGGTAAAAATGTTCAGCAACTCAGGAAAATCTCTTCGTACAGTGACAAATATGTTTAGTCGCACATTTTTGATTTAGATAGTCAAACACATGGATTTTCAGTATGATAGAGTTGGAAGGTGATTGAAATGTTAATTGAAGATAAATTGATTCGCCAAGATACATTTACAACAACGGAGAAACGGATTGCTGATTATTTACAAGCAAATTTTGAAGCTGCCGTCTATATGACTATCGAGGAACTAGCTAAAGCAACCTATACTTCTCATTCAGCCATCATTCGGCTATGTAAAAAATTAGGATTTACCGGTTTTAAAGAATTTCGCTTGGAATTAGGGCGTGAGGTCCATCAATTACTAGCGCAATTTGATCAAACGATCGATGCGAATTTCCCTTTCTCTGAGCAAGATGACGGAGCAACGATTGCGAAAAAAATGGCTGAATTATCGATTCAGGCTGTGAAGAAGGCACAGCTACAAATTGAAGATCAGCCATTAGATACAATTGCGGAAAAATTGACACAGGCGAAGCGGATTTTTGTCTTTGCCAAAGGAGATTCCCAGATCACTGCAAGGAAATTCCAAAATAAATTGGTCAAACTAAATAAGTTCTTGATCTTGGCTGAAGAATATAGTGATTCGTCTTGGAATGCTGCGAATCTAACTAAAGAAGATTGTGCTGTTTTTATTAGTTATAGTGGAAGAATCCACCACTATGAGAAAATCATGTCCTACTTGAAATATGTAGGAACACCCACCCTTCTTCTGACAGGAAACGAGCATTCTGAAATGGCAAAAAAGGCGAGCATGTGTCTCGTGATCTCTCAAGGGGAGCTGGATTTTGTGAAAGTCGCTACTTTTTCTTCCCAGATTGCTTTTGATTATGTTTTAAATACGCTATATTCGATCATGTATGCCCAAAATTATACGGCGAATGTTTTAAACTTGAAAGAAAAGCAACAATTGATCCAAAATGGGTTATTGAAGGAGTACCGTCAATAAAAAACTAGCTCCCGCTTGTCTTAGAAGTGATAAAAACCACTTGCCAATCAGCAGAAGCTAGTTTTCGTTTTATTTTTGTTGCTCGTTTCTTTGGATCAACTGCGCAATCAGCGAACCTAAAAAATGATAGCCAAGTTGTGATGGATGTAATCCGTCTGATTGTAAATAGATCGTTGGATCAGTGAAAGAACGTTCATGCTGATAGAAGTCAATAAACTCGCTAGCGGTTTGCTCCGCTACTTTTTTAGCTAGTTGGGTGTATTCCACTAGGATAACTGGATCTGTCTGAGTTTTAATCTTTTCATCTACATAACTTGGTCCTACTAAGATGATCCGACTGTCTTTAAAACGATCTATGATGTCCAACAGATTTTCTTGAAATGCTTTTTTGTTTTTACGATCGTTGATTGCATCATTGATGCCGATGTTCAAAACGACATAATCAGCGGTTAATTCTTGGTCAATCTGTGTCAATCGTTCCAAAGCACTAGTCGTAGAATCACCTCTTTTTCCTAGATTGGTTATAGTAAAATCTGGTAACCCTAACGCACGCAGCGTGTTCAAAAGCTGCTGATCTAAGGCGTGTATGACTTCTCCTTCAAAAAGTCCTGCAGCGATGCTATCGCCAAATATAATGATTTTTTTCATTTGTGTCATCCCTTTTCTTTTATACACTTCAATCTTAGCACCCTACATAAAAAAGGAAAACTCTAAAGGGTAAAGTATAAAAAGATTTTATCCTTCGATCAAATTATCTGATCGATAGCTGTTAAGCACGATAGCAGACTCGGAATGTTTCACAATAGAGGATTTCTTTTTCCGTAAAGGTCAGCCCATAGGTATGGAACACCTCTTGAAAATAGTTCAGATGGGCATAGCGCCATTGCGCAAGACTACGATCGTCTTCACCCTCAAGGTAAGCAAAATCGGCTGGAACATCACAAAAAGCGATTTCGTCTACAGTTATTGTTTGGATGACTGCCTTGGGTTGGCTCTTGCCATCCAGGATGATACTGTATTCTTTTTCCTTGGGAAGTGGTTCATCGTCGTAGTCAAATAACTTTTTGGCAGAACAGGTTCCAGTCTTTTTCCCCTCCAACACTAAGGCAAGTAAACTATCTGCCATCGACGGATTGCTCCCGAAAGCCCATACCTCATATGTGCTGTCTTTAGCTTCAGGATGCATCGTTACAAATTTTTCCCATAATTCGAGTACTTCCATGTTAGTCTCCCATCTATTCCATGGTTTTATTCATAGAATCATTTGATGTAATAGATATAAGGTTCTTTTTTGGTTCTTTGAATGACTACTTTATTGTTTTGTCGTTTCAATCGGAACTGTTTGTCTTTAGGATGTCTGATGGATGCGCGGATTCTCCCACCATTATCAAAAAGAATAGCATATTTTCCGCCTGATAGCATTTCATTCACTTGTCCTTCTTCATTTGGTGTCACGTTGATTTTCGAAGGCTTCTTTTTGTTCAAGCTTTGTATCGTAATTGACTGGATTGTTTCGTTTTGTAGTTGGAAAGACAAAGGATATTTAGTGTGACGAATCACTTGGTTCCCCCAGATACGATAGCCGAGATAAGTGATTAGTCCAACAATAAGTAAAAGTGTTCCAATCAATAGTAATAAAAAGAGCTGTTGCTGGTTTTGTACTTTTTTGGTTGCATTTTCTGCTTGTTCTGGAGAATAAGGGATCCGGTGTCCGCGAACCAATAGTCGATGGCTATTGATCATATAAGGCGTACAAGTCAAGAGTGTAACAAGATCCTTGTCCGGTTCGATCCTCAAATCGTCTGTATCTGTTGGTTCGACGGTCTTGATCTGATCGACTTGATATGCGTGGATACTTTTGTTGATTTCAATCAAGAAGGTATCTCCAAGTACTAATTTCGGTAAGTCAGTGAATAATTTTGCTTGGGGTAATCCTCTATGACTTGAAAGAACTGCGTGGGTGCTTTTCCCGCCTGTTGGATAGGAGGTACCTTCAAGCAATGATGCACCTTTTTCCAGAAGTACTGCACTAGTCTGATCAAAAATAGGTAACCGAACATTGATTTTAGGGATCGTCAAGATTCCCAATGTATGTTTTTGCAAATAGGTATCATCTGCTTTTTCTGGTTGCTCTTTTGTCTTTTCAAAAGGATCTGCTCCCGGGTTATTGCCTTCTTTTGCTAATTGTCGGTTTTTTTCTTCCATTTTCTTTTGGATTTGTGTCATCTTTTCTTTGTTTTCTGAGGCTGCTTGTTTCTGATAATGACTGATTACTTGTTGATCCAAATAATTATTCAACGCATCACTGACAAAAGGATAGGCTAATGCAAGAATACCTCCGAGTAACACTAGAAGCATGAGACAATCCCAGAATCTTCTCTTTTTCTTATTCATACTTCTCTCCTTTCGTTTATAAAAATCTGTAGCATGAAAAATCTCTTTTCTTTTATCTAAAAAATCTGAATAAATAACGGTAATAGAAGTATTCATTTCGTAAATAAGCCAGAAATCTCAAAAATTTGAAAAAACAAATTTCTTGATTTCTGGCTTATTTAGTGGAGTCTGGGACAAATCTAAAAATCAGTTTTGCTACAGACACTAATTCCGAATAAACGGTGTCCAAAAGTCAGGTTTTTCGAAATTTCCGAAAAACCTGACTTTTGTCTTGACTTCCTTTCAAGAATTCGATTAATAACTTTTTCTTCTTGTGAAGTAGATACCTGCAATTACAAGAAGTACCGCACCGATACCGATATAAAGGTAGATCCCTTTGCCACCAGTTGAAGGAAGTGTTCCTTTGTGTTTGTTAGGCACTTTTTCTGGTGAAACCAGTTCTCCAGTTGTTTGGTAAGATGAGTCGTTTACATCAAATGAGATGCGGTTCGTCAACGGTACATAATTTTCAGGTGCTTTTATTTCTTCAAGATAATACGTTCCGTATTTCAAACCAGTAACATCGATCAAACCATCTTTTTTCGTAGTGAAAACTGTTGCTTGATCTTTTGCCGTTGTCCAGCTGACTGCTTTTGTTTGAGGGTCGATCACTAAATAGTTTGCACTATCTGAATCTTGATCTCTGACAACGAATTCTGCATCAGCTAAAGGTTCATCAGCAGAAACATCTCCATCGATCTTAACAAACCGTTTTCCACCAGTTACGACATCCACTGTTGGTGGTGTTTTGTCTTCAGTGTGTCCATTGTCTACATTTGCTTCATTGGTAAATCCTTTTGTTGGATCAGCTTGTTCATTCAAATGCATGAAATAAGTGAATTTCAATGTAGCTCCTGGTGTCAAAGAAGGAATATAAGCTGGGTCCACTGCGACTGTAAAGCCGTTTCCTTGTTCTGTTACAGTATAGTGTGATTGATCGATGATCGTGTTGCCATCATATAAGACGTATCCAGTTTTACCAGTTGGTGTGTTACTGAAGGTCAAAGCAGCATCATGGGTATCGACTAAATTGAATTTAGTATATTTATTTGCTGTTCCTTCTTTATCGGCAATCCCTTGTGGAATATTGACAGAGATCTCATATTGGATATCTTCTCCGATAGCAACATCCTTTCCATCTAGTTGAGGCGTTGTTTTTTCGACGTGTGACGTATCATTTTTTATGGTTTTTTCAACAGGTGTTTGACTTTCTTCGATAATCTCAAATGGCGTTTTTGTTTGATTGTCAATCAACGCTGCGTTATCTGGTGCTTTGACTTCTTCCAAAATGTAAGAACCTACTTCTAGGCTATCTACTGTCAACTTCCCTTTATCTGTTGCCACTTCAGTGAAGTCTGTACTACCGATATCATAGGCGTTTCCAGTCACGAAATGTTTTGCAGCATTCTTATCCGTAGTCCAAGTGTAAAGGCCGTCTTTTACGCCTTCGATATATTTCACTACGGCCCCTTCTGTTTTAGAAATAATGAATTCTGCGCCGTTCAATGCTTCATTTTCAGCTGTCCCGATTTTTTTGACAACTAACGTACCGTCACTAGTTACTGTATTTTTAGGATAGACATGCACTGTGTTCAATTCTTCTGTCCCATATTTATAAGAACCGTCTGATTGTTTGATCATTTCATAAACTGGGAAAGCAATCACCATGTTTGTTGCTCGGATGACCCCAGCTTTTGGCTGTTCTTTGATGACGTATACGGCATCTTTTCCGTTTTGTGTTTTTGGTAAAGACAAAGTAAGATTTCCTGCTGCATCTGTTACACCTGTCGCAATTGGATTACCAGGCGTCAAAGACTGCACCGCTTGTTTCGCGTCATCTACTGATTCTCCATTGTTGCGGTGATCGTAAAACTCTGTTGTGACATCATAAACTGAAAATGTCACATCACCCAATCCTTGATAATGATCAAACTCGCTCATTTCTTTCCCTGTGTTTTGGATCAGCGAGTCTGGTAGATCGGTCATTTTTTTCTTATGGATGATGACTTGTGCTGACGTGTCAGCTGCATAAACATCTGCTCCGCTAAACCAACTTGCTAGGATCGGAACGATCAACAATAATGCACTTATTACAATTCTCTTTTTCATTTTTTCACTCCTATTTTTCTTTTGATAAGCATACTTACAACGAATAAAATCATACCAAGCCCTACGACAAACCATAGTGTTCTTCGTTGTTCATTTGTTTTAGGCAAGAATCCTGTTCCCTTTTCTTTTTTATTTATAACTTTTAAAGGGGCTGTTTCTTTTCCAGATTGCTGATAGCTGTATTTGGTTACCTCGAAAGGAATCGGAGATTTATTTAAGATATATCCAACTGGTGATTGGACCTCTTCTAACTGATAGTTTCCATAAGCAAATCCAATGATCGAAAATTTCCCATCTTTATCAGAAGTGATCGTAGTAGCTTCTTCACGTTTCGTTGTCCATGTGGTATGTCCACTTTTGCGAGATAGATAGTTTTCCTCACTATTTTTTACGATAAAAGTGGCACCAGCTAAACCTATTTGATTTTCGTTGGCTACTTTGATGAAATGTTTACCGCCTGTGTAGACAACAGCTTTGTCAATGTATGAAGAAGAACCAACGTCTAATTTTCCTTCATTATTGATTGCTTCATCTGGAATTGCTTTATCGTTCAAACACATCTGGTACGTGAGTTTGAGTGCTTTTCCAACGTATTTCTGTAAGAATGTAAGATCAAAATCGACCGTAAATCCATTTGATTCTGTGTGTAAGCGATAGCCTTCTGTCATTTTCTGGCCGTTGATAGAAAGACGGATTGTTTCAGGTAGAAGTGTCAACGCGGCATCTCCTTGATCGCTGATTTTGAATCTGCTGTAATCGAGAAGATTCACAGGTATAGTCGTATTCAATGAATAATTGATCTTGTCACCTATCGCAAAATCACGTTTGCCTTCTTCAACTTTTTTTTCAAAAGGTGGTGCTGGATAGGTATTTTCTTCATTTTTAGGATATAAATGAATGGTTGCCAATTCTTGGTTGTCTGCATCATTGATCGGTAGAGCAACAACAAGGTTGGCTGCTTTTTCTTTGACTATTTCTGGTGCTTTCACTTCTTCAAAGAGATAGACACTATCACGCCCTTGGTTGTCTTTGATTGGCAGTTGGAAATTAGCAATACCATCTTCATTTCCCACTGTCTGGGTCACTTGTTCTGCTATTTGGTTACCTGTGCTAGCACCTTGAGCAGCAATTTTTTGTTGCGCGTCTTCCACGCTCATTCCGTCTCTTCTCAGTTGATAGAACGCATCAGTCACGTCATAAGCGGCGAAGGTCACATCATTCAATCCTCGATAGTTCTGTAAAAAAGTTTGCTCCTGTCCGGTGTTTAGTTGAGTCTCTGGTAATTTTCCATTTTCAAAAAGTAATTTATGCAGAGTGAATTGAACAGTGCGTGTTTCACTCTGTGCCTGGTTCTCCTTTGGGAAACTAAAGAGACAGAATGGAATCAAACAAAGAACGAGCCATTTTAGTTTTTTCATTTCATCACGCCCTTTCCGTGATTTCTCATGAAGAGATAAACACCTGAAAGACCTAGAGCAATAAGTCCTATTAGATAGATGCCAAGGCGGCCGGAGCCACCAGTTTCAGGTAGCGGTACTTTTGCTTGGTTCGTGACATCTAAGCTGATTTGATTATGTTGTTCTCCATCAACTAAGACATTCTTCACTGCAGTGCCATCGATCATTACTGTACCATCTTCTTGGATCACGACTTTCACACTCTGTTTCAGTCCTTGATAGCCTTCTGGCGTGTATGTTTCTGTCAAGATATACGTACCTGGCTGTAGATTTTCGAATAGGAAGGTGTCTGTTGGTTGTCCATCTTTTGGCAATTCGATATCCACACCATTACCTTGTAAACGAAATTTTGCTCCAGGTAATACTTTTCCATTGTCTTCTTTTTTGTGAACGGTCAAGTCAAAGGGTTTTAAGTGATTTTCATGTGTTAATGTCCACTGATCTGCTGTTTCAACATTGTTTCCGTCATAGTGGATCTCCCCATATTTATCGATCGTAAACATATAGTTACCAGGAATCGTATCATAGCCTTCTGGTCCTTTGGTTTCTACGATTCGATATTCTCCAGGATCACTAGCGCTGAATAAGGCCAACCCGGCAGCATCTGTCTCTTTTGTGGCTATTGTCTGGTAGTTTCCTGTGCTTGTTTTTTTCTGTAAATCAAAAGTTGCCTTTGCTAGATTGACTTGTTTTCCTTCTTGGATCGTATACTTGCGAATGCCTATCGGGATCTTTTTGAACTGGTTCGTGACCGTAAGTGTAATCGTATTGTCTTTGATCGACGTGTCTTTATTATCAATGGTCACCTTTCCTTCATCGGATACATTGATCGTCCAAGTCTGTTTCTGAGACAACTCATGACCTTGTGGGGCTTTTAGTTCGGTCAAAGTATAGGTTTCTCCTTTGTCTAACCGTGCGTTGTCTGGTAAAGAATAAGTGCCGTCATGGTTATCTTTCAGTGTTACATCAAGTGTCCCACCCTTCAATTGAAAAACAGCCCCTTCTAGAGGTTGTTCACCTGAAGATGATTGTTTGATTACTTTCAAGTTCAATGGTGTAAACTGTTTGATGTTTTTCCAAGTCGTGTTGTTCAGCATATCTGAGGTATAACCAGGTACATCAAGTTCCGCGATAGCTTGGTAAGTAAAATCTTTCCCTTGATTGTTGTACTTTGGTAAGAACAGGTTTTCTTGATAGCCAGCTCCGCTTGTTTCAGAAAGTTGGGTGACATCATTTCGTGTCCATGTATCCCCTGTGTCACTAGCTGGTTTATTCAATTGGATAAAGCCTGTTTGCCAACTGTTGGGATCAATCGTTTGGGTTCGTTTCACTTCATACGTTACATGATCTGGTCGACTACTTTTATCATGGTCGAATTCTTCCCATTGTTTCGTAAAGTTTAGTTTGACGCCAGGTGCTTTCGCTGAAGGAATACCAAATTCTGCTATCTCGCTTGAATCAGATAATGGTTGGAACGTTGTGGTTCCATTGATCTGATACCAATAATCTGGCTTGAAGTTTTTACTTTCTGTTTGGATACGTACTTGGTAATGGATTTGGATCTCTTGGTCTTTACCTAAATAGATTTGATTACTTTTGATAGTCGTACCATCCATTTGGATCGATGGCGTCACTGTCAGTTGTTTACTTCCTACACTTTTTACGCTTAACGTATTGGGTTGATACACAAATGGTTGAGCAATTGGATCTGTCACTGCACCATTAACGACTGTGCCGGATATTTGGACCGCTTTTTTAGCTAGATAATCAGAAATATCTGATGCATGATCTGCGGATTCATAATAAAGTGTGCCATTTTGGTCACTTGAGACCATTTGTCTCATTTTGGCTTCTACTTGTGCTTTGGAAAGGTTCGCTTGAGTGTCACTTTGCAACTGGATACCTAAGCCGTGGATCTCAATTCCGCGTTGTTTCAGTGCCATTGCTTCACCGATCGTGGCGATGAATGTACTATTGATCGGTTTTCGATTGCCGTTTTGGTCATCGACATTATAGGTTTTAGAAATTCTAGAGGTGCTTCCAGAACCTTCCTCATTGTTTGAAAATTCTGTACCATAATAGCTGCCATCTGATTCTGTAAATACTTTTTGGTTTTTATATGAATAAGTTGGCACACCATCAGTCAGCAAAACAATGACCTTTTTATGACCGTTCGGAGTAGATAGCATGGTTCCCGCATCTCGCAATGCTTTTTGTGTGAATGTCCCTCCACTAGTACTGGAAGGTGTCACAGATTTCACTTGATCTTTGACTGAATCAAATGGCCCCATTGGAACAGAACCGTTATTGTACCCGTCGCTTGAATAGCCGATATAGCCCATGCTGATTTTATCTGTGATGCCGCTATTGCTTAATGTGTCTACGAAACGATTGACGCCATCACGGACTTCACCGATCCGATTGTTGTTATTCATACTGCCTGACCAGTCAACAACTAAGGCGATATCTAAAGGTGTTGTTTCTTTTTGGACATTCCCTCGGACGTTCAAGTAAACATCAAAGAGCCCTGGAGTAGTTGTTTCTTCCGCAAATTTACGAACAGCATAATCAGCTTCGTTACCTGTTCCGCCATATTCAATGTATGAATTGGTTTTATTTGTTGGGTCGCCATCCCATGTTTTTACACCATCCCATTGGTCACTGGCATTTCTATTTCCTTGATGATTCAAAACATCAGTGTTGCCCGCTGGCTGCCAACTAGCTGTTGGATAAGTTCCTTGAGCGTCTGTTGTATAATCTGCGTGGATAGTTTGATTCACTCTTAGGGGTGCGCCATTTGCGGCTAGAGTTGGCAAACTGAAAGGTTTGACAGCTGGAGAGTGATTCGTTTCCTGTGAATCTGTTGCAGTCGTTTCCTTTGTGGCAGATTCTGTAGAAGAACTAGGTGCAGAATTGGCATCACTAGTTGTTGTCTTCGCTGCCTCTTCTCCTTGTGTTAACGGTGTAATTGGTATTTTTTTGTCATCTACCAAGAGTTCATTTGCTTTGTTTGTATATGATTTTTCGTCGATTTTTAAGGATAAACGAATAGACTGACGAATATGTGGCTCGATTTGTAGCGTGATTCCTTGACTGTCTACATGGTACGAATAGCCCTCTTCTTTCGTAGGATCTGTGAGAGATAAATAATTCGTTCCTAGACCAATTGTTTTTTCTTGTTTTTCCGCCGTCTGATTATTTACATTTACTTCCAAATCCAAATAATGGCTGTTTTCATTCTCAGTTGTGATTTTAGCTGATGCTATATCAAAGGCAGTTGATACTTCAGCCATCGCAGCAACAGGAATAAAATAAGAGAAAACTAATGAAAATAGCACACAAATTATCCCTAACCTCTTTTTTAAAGTAATCATTCTTCCCCTCCTAATTTAATTTTTCATCTACTCCAATGTAAAAACGATGAGATTAAAATAAATAATTGCTCTTATTTTTTATTTATTATAATCTGATAGTTATTATACGAATGGTTCAAAAGATAATCACACCAATTTTCAGACTGGGTAGTTTCATTTGTGGAATTGATTCCTCTATTCGATGGGAGTTTGATTATATAAAAGGGTTGAGGGAGAAAACTTATGATCAGGTTGTTGGAAGAAAACTATAGAAAAATGGAGCAAATCATCCGAGTGTTGTCCATTTCTGACCAGTGGATGACAAAAAAAGAACTTGCAAAAGAAATTGGAAGCTCTGAGTCAACATTTATTCGTTATATCGAAGAGATCAAAATTCGTTGGGGAACGAAAGTGACGATCGAAACATCAAGGAAATTAGGCTATCGGATCGAACATTTTAATGCAGCAATTTACCTAGATGTTTTGATGGATATGGCACAAAGCTCAACGAACAGCCAGTTGCTACATGAGATCATCATGAATCCTGGCCAAACGATCGAATACTATTGCGAGACCCTCTCAATCAGTCGCTCTTCGTTTACGCGCAAGCTAAAACGCTGTAATGAGATCTTAGAGTCTTATTTATTGAAAATCATTGTTGATCAAGGTTTTCAATTAACCAGTCAAAAAAGCGAGATCCAATTGAGAATATTTGTTACCTTTTTCTTTTTGAATTTTTATGGACGTCATGAACTTCCCTATACGATCGATAAAGCGGTGGTCAAAGACATCATGGAAAGAAATCACTGCCAAATAAGCTTATGTGGTCAAGGGAGTACGTATGAACAGTCTTTTTATATTATGTATTTCATGGTGCATCTAATGCGGGAAACACAAGGATTTTACTTGGATCATATGCCATCTAAGGATTTGCGAAACATGCATGAATTGAAGAATAAGGACTATCTACTTTTAAAAAAAGAATTAGCTAATCTGAATTATGATAGTTATGAAAAAGTTATAGATTACTTTACTCGTTCTATTTTTCAACAGTTCTCTTTTTCAGAGCAAAAAGATATCAGAGATAAAATACAGAGAAATTTACAAATTTGTGTATTTTCAAAAACGGCTGAGTGGGATTCAGACAATCTGGATTTCATCGTTCACTTATTGACTAACATTTATTTTTTTTCTCGTCTGTTTCCTTTTGACACGACACATCTGACGTATCGTGCCACTTTTTTTGCGGAACAAATAAGGGTCAAACACACACCACTTTATGCACGCTTACGGGCAGAATTACAGTTTTTTTCTACCTTGTTGGATACCGATTTCTTGAATTATTTATCAAGTTATGTTTTTTGGATGTTAGTCATTAATCCAGATGCGAATCAGTCATTAGTCACGAAGCGGATATTGGTCGTTAGTGACCTAGGCATCCAACATAGTCGTTATGTTGAGTCTTACGTCAGCGATGTCTTGGCTGTACATCGCGTGCGCTCGATCACAGATGCGATCACAGATGAACAATTAAAGTCATTTGATCTGACAAACTATGATCTAGTCGTGTCGAACCAGCCCATTCCCAATACACAAGTACTAAGTTTATTGATTGATGATAGTATTTCATTCAGTGATGAAGATGATTTGATCAATCTATTTGGATTATGACATTCTTTCATATTTTTCAATCTTCAGATTATTTCCTAACGTAGAACACTAGTAGCAATAAACAAATTATTTTTCACAAAAAAGGCGGAAGATCTTGAGAACAACGCAAACTGTTTTCAGAATCTTCCGTCTTACTTTTATTGTATTAAGTTATTTAATTCCTGATTCTAGCCACTTTCTTTTGAAACGGAATTCTTGGATCAATTGGTCTTTGCTCCACCGATTTGCGATAAAATCAGTTAGCGTATCCATTGTTAGGTCCATCGTGAAGTAAAGAAAACTTAAGGCCTCATCTTTGGAGTCAATTGCAAAGTGATTGGCAGCCAATAAGCTGTACCATTCCTTCAACATGGATGAATCATCTGGGATATCCCTTCTTCGGTGGTTATTTAAATCGGTGCTTTCGGTCAATAATTTGATTGTTTGCCAGTAATTGCTCCCAGGCTTCAATGTAGCACACCACCCAAGATAATTTTCGATCCCAAGAAAAAAATCTTGGCTATCTTTCTCGATATACTGTAGGATATCTCGGTGGATCTGTGCGGAAAAATAGGAGATAGTAAAACGATAGGCATCTTCTAGGTCTTCGAAATACTTATAAAATGCCCCTCTAGACATTCCTATTCCTGAAACGATAGCAGAGACTTTGACTTGACTGATATGCTGTTCTGAAAAGTTCTTTAGTAAGACGTTGATGATCGCTTGTCGCTTTTCTTCATCCAAGTTTAGAAAGGTTTCTTTAGGCATCAGCTAACTCCTTTCGTTATTTTATGTCTGCCATGTCTTCTTCCACCAAGTAGCCATCTTTCATGCGATATACACGGTCGCTCCATTTGATCATTCGCGCATCATGGGTGACCATAACAGTGGCCTTTTGTTTTTCATGCGCTTCTTTCACCAATAATTTCACCACTTCATATGCATGGTCAGTATCAAGGCTTGCAGTTGGTTCATCTGCTAAGATCAGGCTAGGATCATTGAACAGTGCCCTAGCAATTGCTACACGTTGTCTTTCTCCACCAGATAAGTCTTTTGGATAGCTGTCTTTCAATTCATAGATATCCAGCGATTTCAGCAACTCATCGATCGTTGTTTCTGCTTTCTTTTGATGGCTGACCTTATCTACTAGATAAAACTGTTCTTTGACTTTTAAAAAGGGAATCAGATTGGAACTTTGAAGGATGAACCCAATTTCTTTAAAACGGAGATCCGCCCGTTTCTTCTCTGATAGATTCAAAAAAGATTGTCCATTAATTGTGATCTCTCCTGATGTTGGATTCTGCAATCCACCCGAAATCGTCAAGAAGGTACTTTTCCCTGATCCAGAAGGTCCGATGATGCTGACAAATTCTCCTTGCTTCACTGTAAAGTTGATGTCTTTCAAAGCGGTTACTTCCGTGTGTCCTTTGCCAAATTTTTTGACAATATTTTTCATCGTTAAAATATCTTTCATCTTCTTATCCTCCTATTGCCGTGATTGGATCAACTTTTGCAATGGTCCGAACGGAAAATACGCCGCCGAGCATAGCAACTACGATCAAAACGCCACTATATAGTAGCCATTGATTCCAGAAGATCGCAAATGGCATCGCACTTGGCAAGATCAAACTAGTAAGATAAGCAAATGCTACTGCTAAGACCACACCGATGACCCCTACAATAAATGATTGAGCAATCAATGATTTTGCAATAAAAGCATTGCGGATGCCTTGTGCCTTCATCACGCCAAAAATTGCTGTCTTTTGTAAAGTGATCACGTACATAAAGATCCCTACAACTGCCGCAACGACTAAGAATAGGAAATAAACCATTGCGTTAAGTGTCATATTCTGTGCAGAGTACCCAGGTAAACTGTCAATAAATTCTGGGATCGCTAATTTTTGGAGCATTTTAGACGCAGCATCCTGATTGATCGTAGCCTTTTCTTTTGTCACGATGGCATTGATTGGTGCCTGACTTTCAGAAGCAAATGGCTGATCACCAAATTTCAGGTGGGTCCAAGTAGCTAAATTTGTATAAATCACTGGAGAAACAGTATAGTACGTTTCTGGGAAAATCCCAACGATCGTTAATTCCTGATCATAACTGCCAATCTTCAATTTATCTCCAACCTTATACGTATCTTCCGCCAGATTTTGAGAAATAATAATTTCATTTTCTTTGGTAAACATCTGACCTTTTGTTATTTTGGGAAGTAAAAATGCATCATTTGTCGTTCCGAAAACAGCGACATTTTCTTTGTTTTTCCCTTTCACTGCCCCACTATATAAGCCAATCGGTGCTTTTTCTTTTGCATCGACGTGTTCAAGATCTTCTCTGGTCAATTGTGAAGCGGCAAATACTTGATTGGCATCTTCTGATAAGACGATTTCTTGGGCTCCCCAATCATCGATGGCTTTTTTGAATTCTTCGGCAAGTCCACTCGCCAGTCCTGACAGCATGAAAACGACGTACGCGATCAAAAACATAATGCCGATGATCAGACCATAGCGTAATTTCGCATACCGCATTTCTTTCATTGCTAAAAACATCTTTCTTCCTCCTCTAACCAATTTCTTCCAAGTGACGAATTGTCACTACAGATGAAAGTATATCCCTCGAGTGACATTTTGTCACTTGATATATTCTGAAAAAAATAAATTTTTTAGTTTTTCTCTTTTTTGAAGCCTTTCTTCCACATTTTCTGACTTCCTCCTCTTAGTCAAATAGAGTAAGATCAGAACGAATAGAAGGTATTTTATCGAATATTTATAGAAATAACGGGCTTTAAGTTTTTTTTATGGTATCCATGATAAACTTGAGAAGACCAACTATAATGAGGTGAACGAATGATAAAATTACTAATAGTCGAAGATGATCGTGTATTATCTGACAACATCAAAGAAATTCTTTCAGGCATTGGCGATATCACACAAGTATATGATGGCAGTAAGGGACTTTATGAATTAGAAAGTGGCGTCTATGATCTAGCTATCCTTGATTTGATGATGCCTGAAATGGATGGTTACGAAGTATTAGCACTTGCCAGAAAGGCAAAAATAAAGACCCCAGTTTTGATTTTGACTGCTAAAGATGGCTTAGAAGATAAGATCCAAGGCTTTGAACGCGGCGCAGACGATTATTTGACTAAACCTTTTTACCGTGAAGAGTTGCTCATGCGGACCAAAGCTCTGCTAAAACGGTCGTTAGGCCTCTTCGACGAAAATACGTTTGAATACAAAGGAATGATTTGTGATCTACACAAGAATACTGTCACTTTTGCTGAAACGGTTTTGCCAATCCAAGGAAAAGAATTTGAACTACTTGTTTACTTTTTACAAAACCAGCGGATCATTCTTACCAAAGAACAGATCTTTGACCGAATCTGGGGATTTGATTCGGATACGACGATCACTGTCGTTGAGGTCTACATGAGTAATTTACGTAAACATCTGCGTCAGACAGGACTCGATAAAGAAATCAGAACATTACGGAATGTCGGTTATATCATGCAAGGAGAGTGATTTGATGAACGGGAGTATCTCTCGAAAACAGCGTAGGCGCTTTTTTTTAGCCAACGTCACAGCTTTTGCCCTGATTTTCTTTTTATTAGGTTTGATCACGCTCCAAGTCTTGAACCAATCCGCTTATCGAGAAACGGATCTTTCACTGGAAAAAATAGAGCCCGACTCTCGAATGGTCCAGCTTGAAATTGCCCGTTATCAACAAGGCAATCCTTTTTTGAATGTCTCCCCTCCTGGACAGGAAAATTCGTCGCAGCAATTAGGACCTATAGGGGATCGTTTCAACACACAGATCGTTCTCTGGTCTGCTTCTGGTGACATCCTAAATAAAGATGCTATAGGGGGACGATTCAACCAGCTGGAAGAATTGAAGCTCGACACGAAAAATCTCGGTACGATCCAGTCCATCGAACTAAAATCAGAAGGTTCGGAAGCACCGTTATCTTTTCGTTCAGTGACCCAAAAAGCGAGTTCAGATCAAGGAGAAGTAGCCTATATCCAAGTGCTCTCCAATACGAATCAGATCAAGAATTCACTCGCTAATTTTCGAACGATCATGATTGCTTGCATGGTGTTTTTTTGGCTGATCTCGATCGCTATCAGTTATTACTTATCAAATTTAAGTATGCGCCCTATCTTGGCATCATGGCGCCGTCAAAAAGAATTCGTAGAAAATGCTTCCCACGAATTAAGAACACCTTTGACGATCATTCAAAATAGTTTAGAACATCTTTTTACGAAGCCAGATCACACGATCCTAGATGAATCGGAAAGTATTGCGCAAGCACTTGCTGAAACACGGCGACTTACAGGACTAACCTCTGATCTATTGACGATTGCACGAAATGACTCAGATGAACGAACGATTGACAAAACGGTGATCCAGTCGACAACATTTTTAACCGAACTAGTCAAACCATTTGCAGAAATGGCAAAAATCGATGAAAAAAGTTTCACCTGTGAGTTAGGTAAAGATGCAAACGTGCAAGTGGATGCTAAAAAGATCCATCAGGTACTAGTGATCCTTTTAGACAATGCGCTAAAATATACACAAGCTGGCGATCAGATCATCCTTACTTCCAGTACGACACACAAAGACTGGACGATCCATGTGATCAATACTGGTCCTTCTATCAGCAATCAAGAGAAACAACGGATCTTTGAACGTTTCTACCGAGAAGATCACTCGCGGTCTAAAGGAACTGGTGGATACGGACTGGGCCTTGCTATTGCTAAACAGATCGTTGAACAACACCAAGGTGAACTGACAGTAGCAGATCATCAGCCGCGTGGAGTCGATTTTAAAGTTCAGATTCCCATCAAATAACCCGATTTCTATTCGTACAGAGCCAACGAGCGGTGGACAAAAGTGTTTCTTACTTTTGTCCACCGCTCGTTTTTTTTGAAATTTCCGAAAAACCTGAATTTTTATTTATTTTTTGGCAGAATTGAGATTTAAACTAGTAAGCTTACAAATGACTTAAGTCTTTTATAACTGGGGAAAAAAGTAAAAATAAGGTACAATATTACTAAAGAAACGGAGGTGTTTTCATGGATCAGAAAACAAGAAAAAATATTCAAGAAAAGCTAAAAAAACGTACGATGCAGCTGCCTCCTATCTTCCAGGAATTTTTAAAGGAAAATCAAAAGACGTTGTCATTGAGCAGCCGTTATGAATACGCAAAAGACTTCCATTTATTTTCAGATTACTTAAGAGATACCTATGCAGAAGATGTGACCGATCAGCTGGTCATTCATTTAGAAAAAAGGGACTATTTGAATTTTTTACAAAAAGTCTATCGCCATACTCGTTCTTTCCAAACAACCGCTGAACAAGAAACGAATCAGCAATTCAAAAACGGTTATTATGGATTATCTAGAAAACAATATTCTTTGAATCATTTTCTTCGTTATCTTTATCAAACAGGTCGATTAAAAAAAGAGATCTCACTTTTGGGTGAAACCTTGCCTGAAACGACATCAGCCGCACCGCGATATGTGGATGCTTCATTACTTGAGAACTTCGATACCTTATTTATTCCTAAAAAGGGGTTTAAAACAACAAGAGAAGCGAGTTTTGAAGAAAAAAATCGTCCAAGGAATCTAGCGATTTTAGCTGTTCTCTTTTATTGCGGACTAAAAATCCACGAAATTGTCGAATTAAAAAGAAAAAACATCGAATTGAATAAACAAATGATCTACATCGATCGAAAGGTAAATCGGCTAGACAAAGCAGTTATTCCCAATGAAGCCCTACCTTACCTCACCCATTATCTTGAACTTACTGAAAAAGATACAACAGCCGAATCATTTGTCTTTCGTTCCTCTCATGATCAGCAGATCTCTCCGCGAACGATACGACAAATCTTAAGTAAAGTTACAATAGCAAACAACCTATCGCCTGAGTTATGCAGAAAAACCTTTGGCTATTACGTTGGTCTTTATTTGGATGATTTAGATACTGTCAATTATTTATATGGAAATCGTTACCTTAGTCCTCATTCCTTTGAGGAAATCAGTAAAAAAATGCGTGAGTTTTCGTATAGAGAATTTGCGAAAGAAACACGGAGGAACAATGACTCCCTAACGATATAAATTCATGTTCGATCAAAAATTCGTCACCGCATGAGTAGTTGGCGAATTTTTGATCGTTATCCTTTCTGAACACTTATCCCGATATCAGTGATTTTTTCTAATTCTTCGACGGTAAAATAAGCCCCAGTTTTTATAATTTCATCATCAATGACCACAATCGGTAAACTTTCCAGATCTTTTGTTTCCAACAAAGAAAGAATTTTAGGATTACTAATAAAAGGCAAGATAGAGTCATTTAAAAAATATAGATTCGTTTCTATCTGTTTACTTTTTGTCCGATTATAAAATTCCTTTAACATCGTATCCTCGTGTAATGATTGAAAAACAAAAAGATTTTCATCATTGTTTCTATTTAAAGCATAGTAAGAAATAATCATTTTGTCGATCCTCCTGCCGTATAAGAAACTGTTCCTACATAAAATATGTCATAAACTTGCATAGCTAATTTCCCACTGTAATATTGCTTCTTTCCAGTTGAAGTACATTCCCCCACCTGTTGTCTTTGATTCTTCACCTGTTTGTTCGACAACTGCGCTAGCTTTAACCATATTTCCAGAAATCCCAATGCCAATAAGAGAAACTACCAAAATAAAAATAGACTAAAAAATTTTTCATCGCTTTTCCCTCTTGCTTTTTTTAAAGAAAGCGCCCTTTCAATTTCACTATATATCTTATTCTAAAAATGTATACTGTTATCTCAAAAACGAACGTTATTTTTAGTTCGATTTTTGATCCTTCTTAGGCTTGTATTTTGCTACATATATTTTGATTCTCCCTCCTTTAATAACTCCCCTAAGATACTCTCGCAATCTCGCCAATTGCAATAAACATCTTGAACATTTTAAGCTTTGCACACTCTGAAAATTTATTATAGTACATATGTATAGGATTAAACTTCTGAAAAAAATTCACAAAGTTATCTATGTTTTGTTTGGTATTTATGCTAAGATTGTAGCTGTATTTGGAAAGTAAGTGATTATTTTCACATAATAAATCTGCTTTCCATCTTGTATACTAAAGAAAAATGGAGTGTGACCTATGGAAACTGTTGCTTATTCACCACTAAATCTTTTTTCAAATTTCCAAGACGCAACAAATCAAACACCAGATGCTGCAATCATCTTTGATCAGCCTCTTTCCGCTTTTCCCGAACTTGGTTTTAAAAGCACTTACAGCGACACCTGTGCTCGTGTATTGACTCGTGCATATCAACTGGCTTCTCTTGGAGTTGGTCTTGGGGATAAGATCATGATCTATAAAAGTTCTGCTTTCGACACTTATTTACTTGCTGTCGCTTCTGCTTATTTAGGTGCGATACCTGTAATGACTTCGTACCATTTACCAACGGCCACGATGGAAGTCTTTGTTGATCGTTTAGAAGATCCTTTTATCTTGTTCGATGAAGAAACAGCCGGACGTGTCGCGGGTATCACGAATGGAACAAAAGCAAAACAAATCTCTGTTACTCAATTACTGGAACAATCTGCTGAACCAGTAGAACAAAAACAATTATCCGATGACGAGATTTCTTACATGACCCATACTTCAGGAACTACGGGTATTCCTAAATTGATCTGCCATTCAGCTAATTCAATGGGCTGGCGAACAACATGGCAAAAAACAGTCTTCACTAAAATTGCAGAAAAAAAATTAGTGGCTTTTCACATCTCCCCTGTTCATTCTCGTTTCAATATCGGGATTTCTTCTTTGATGGCTATGGGCTTCCCGATGATGCCTTTGGCGAATCCTCAAGGTGAACATGTGGTATCGATGTTACAAAAATATCCACCGATTGCTTTAGAAACGCATCCAAACAATTTTGTTCAATGGAGTTTTACCGCAAGAGAACATCCTGAAGCATTTGCTGGTATAAGATACTACCACTCTACTTTTGATGCAATCAATAATCAAACGATGGAATCATTCCTGAATACTTCTGATACGAAGGATGCTCTATTCTTACAAGTCTATGGCCAAAGCGAATGTGGACCGATGATCCTTAAAGCGCATACACTTGAAAGCTTACAGACAAGTAACGCCAGAGATATGGGTGTGGGGTTAGGAGAGTTGACAAAAGCGCGTATCACAGATGAAAGTGGCGAAGTTGTCCCTGTAAATACGGATGGACATATCCAGCTTTTATCTAAAGGCCGGGCGTTGACCTACTATAAAGAAGACCAACGTTTCCAAGAAAATGTTTATGGCGCTTGGTGGGATAGCGGAGATTATGGCAGTATGGATGAAAATGGCCATTTATACTTAAAAGACCGGCAAGTCGATTTGATCGATACGATCAATAGCAATCTAGCCATTGAAGATTTTTTACTTGATTCCCTAGACTTTCTAGCAGAAGTTGTGATCGTACGGGATAAAGAAAATGCACCACAACCTATCATCGCTTTAGCACCAAAACAAGCAATGGATTGGGATCGTTGGTGGAATCAAGTACATGAGTTGCCACGTTTAAATAAACCAATCATCATGGACTATGACGAAATTCCTCGGACAGCGACAATGAAAGTCCAACGGTTGCAAATCGAAAAAGACTTGAAAGCACAATAAAAGAAACAAAGATCAAAAAAGAAGTTATACCAGAAGTGATCCGCTTCTAGGTATAACTTCTTTTCTTGTTGGTACATATAGTTTGTTACTATTGAAAAACTCACATATGGGTAATATCCTCTTCTGGCTCTACTCTTTTTTTTCCTGAGTCTTGCTTTTCGATCGGCCTTCTATCCCTATGTTCTGCCTCCATTAGTATGGCTCTTAAGGGTCTTCTATCAGTAGTTGGGTATTTCCATTCTGAAAGGATATAATTTAAATTGTTATAGGTATGTAGATCTTCTTCATCTGAGCGAATGGCTATCATTTGTTTTCCTTTTTTTGTTAACGGGCTGGTTGTTCCACAGAGGGCTTTCAGTTTCTTTTCCGCTTGCATCTTTTTATAATTGTATTCTATGTCCCCATTACCATAAGAAAAAATTTCTAACGCTGTTTCAAGTTCCTTTTTTTCACGATAAAGCATGACTGCCTCGCCCTTATATTGCTTGATTTGCCACATTTTTTGCTCTAGTGAGTCTTTATTTTTTTCTAGGATGTCATCCAAGAATGGCTTGAGGCCCAAATAGGGATGTTTTTTTACTTGCTGAATCAAGTCGTCAAAACCTTGAAAATTCTTCTTGAATTTTGAATAGGCTACTGGCTTTAATTCTTGTTTAAGTTCAGCTATTTGTGATTTTATTTGTTTCTCGTTCTTTTGAAGCTGCTTGAGTGTAGAGTCTCTTAACTCTGTGTATCCCATTCTTTCGTTTAGCAGCAGCCGAAGTAGATCATCCATATAGCGCATATCATTAAAATAAAGCTGGTGATGAGTATTAGGTCTCCTGAACCACTTCCATCTGGTGGAATCTTTATCGTAAGTTGGATGGTACTTCATATTGTCATTAAAATAGTTGATGATGTGCTTCTGGATTTTTGATCGCACTTCTGGAACTGACAGTAGTTCCTTATCGATGTTCAAACAGTCATCATAAAGATTTTGATAGGTACGAGCCAACAGAGCAAAGTCTTTTTCGAGTGGAACAAGTTTAGGATTTTCATTGTTGATACATGCAACCAATAGATTCTCTTGAAGTGTTTCATCGGTTATTTTTGTGAATTTGTGGTTTTTTATATATCTAGAGTAAGTGTCTATTTCTTTTTTATAATGTTTGTCTTGGTAATGCACCCAAGTGTCATTTCTAGGGATCAATGTCACCGGTTTTGGTTCAATACCACTATTTCTAACCGAATGATCTTCTTTAGATTTGTTGGCGGTTGAGCTCAATTTTGTTCGTCCAGTCTTAGTAAATGGGCGACTGGTTCCGCAGAGTGCTCTTAGCTCCTCTTCTTTTTTCTGCTTTTCTCCGATAATCTCCTTCACTTCGACAGATTTTTTTACGTATTTTTCTTTAAAAGGATAACCTGAGAATTTAGCTTCGATTGCTATCAGCTCCGAATAGACCTTTCTGATTTTTTTCAACTCATCATCCATACGGTTTATTTCGTTTGGGATATCCTGTCTATCTATACCCGCTATATATGAATCAAGTTGAATGTCCGACTTTGCTTGAAGTTTTTCTACTAGTGCTGTCAGTTCTTCTGTTGATGATCGGGCTTTCAGCTTTTGATAAGCCTTTCGTGTGAGCTGTGGTTTTATTTCTTGCGTTTTTTCTTTGAGATTTTGATACTCTCTTTCCAGGGCTTTTAGTGTAGTATACCGCAATAAGCTATCATTAGAATACAGTATAGATGCCATAAGGAAATCCCTCCTTTTCGATTTGATTTGTTGAGGATTATAATCTCAGCGATTTTTTCTGTTTTTCGAAATGATTCTTCTCTTTTTCATCCAGTTAATCGAGACTAGTCCGAGGTTTCTACACTGCAATAGCATGTTTTAACTATTAGACATATCATATATGGGTAATCATCATTTCTGGTTCTGTCCTTCTTCTACATACATCCTTACTCTCAGAAACGTTTTTTCGCTTCTCTTTCGCTTGGTCCATCCTATCTTTGAGGAGCTTCGTATTAGTAGCGGAGAAATTCGGCTCTGAAAAGACATGAGATGATTTGTTCTGTTCCTCTTTTGAGCGGAAGTACATCATTTGTTTTCCTTTGTCTGTAAATGGGCTGATTGTTCCACAAAGAGCTTTCAATCTCTTTTCCACTTGCGTCTTTTCAGTTTTTATGATGTTGTATTCTTCAGAGCCTTTGTCATAAGAAAAAGTTTCTAGCATTATTTCGAGTTCCTTTTTTTTACGGTAGAGCATCACTGTCTCATCCCTGTATGTATTGATTTGTCCTATTTTTGGTTCTAGTGAGTCTTTATTTTTTTCTAGGATATCATTTGAGAATTTTTTGAGCCCTTGATATGGATGTTTGTCTACTTGTTTGATCAAGTCACCAAATCCTTGGAAATTTTCTTTGAATTTTGAATAGGCTGTTGGTGTAAGTTGTTGTTCAAGTTCATTTGTCTGAGCATTTATTTGTTTCTCGTATTCTTTAAGAAAATTGAGTGCGGTGTTTCTCACATTTTTATACTCGGTTCTCTCATCTTTCACAAATTTACGTAGCTTATTGATATAATAATCGTCATCGTAAAAACGAAAGATTAGGATAGAGGAATGCATTTTTTTGATCCACTCCCACCTTTTTTCAGTTTGGGGATATTCTGTCAGTTGCTCATTAAAATAGTTGATGATATGGCTTTGGATTTTAGAACGTATCTCTGGAGTCGACACAAAATCCTTATCGATTTTTATGCAGAGATTATAGAGTTTTTGATAGGTTCGAGCCATCAAAGAAAATTCTTTTTCGAGTGGAATAAGTTTAGGATTTTTATTGTTGATACATGCAACTAATACTGTGTCCTGAAGTGAAGCATCGGTTATTTTTGTAAATTTATGTTTAATTACATATTTAGTGTAAGAGAACATTTCTTTGTCATAATCTTTACCCTGATGTTTCGCCCATATGTCTTCTCTAGGGATCAATGTCAAAGCAATACCAAAATCTATACCTATAAATGAAACGTCTCGTTTAGGAGTTTTAGTGGCTAAGTTCAACCTTGTTCGTCCAGTTTTAGTAAATGGGCGACTGGTTCCGCAGAGTGTCCTTAGCTCATCTTCTTTTTTCTGCTTATCCCAGATTATTTTCTTCACTTCGATGGATTTTTTTCCGTATTTTTCTTTAAAAGGGTAATCTGAAAAATTAGTTTCAAGTGCTTTCAGTTCCAAATACGCCTTTCTGATTTTTTTCAGTTCTTCATCCATACGATTTATTTCGTTTGGGATATCCTGTCTATTTATATTCTTGATATACCTTTTAAGTTGTGTGCCTGATCTTGTTTGAAGATTTTCTGATAGGTTGGACAGCTCTTGTTTTACTGATCGATTTTTCAGCGTTCGATAGGCCTTTCGCGTGAGCCATGGTTTTATTTCTAACACTTTTTCTTTAAAACTTTGATAATCGCTTTCAATCTCTTTAAGTACAGCGTAACGTAATAAGTTCTTATCAGAATATGTTACATATGTCATAAGTAAATTCCTCCTTCTTTTGTTAAATCAAGTATTACCCGCACTAGTTTTTATATAGCGGAGCACTATTCTGATATTTGACCTCTTCTCTTTGAATAAGCACATATTGTTACATACAGTACTCTTCTTCGCCCAGTTAGTTGAGACTAGTCAGAGGTTTCTACACTCCAATAGCATGTTTTAACTACTAGACATATCATATATGGGTAATCATCGTTTCTGGTTCTGTCCTTCTTCTGCCTATATCCTTACTCTTAGAAACATTTTTTCGCTTCTCTTTCGCTTGGTCCATCCTATCTTTGAGGAGCTTCGTATTAGTAGCGGATAAATTTGGCTCTGAAAAGACATGAGATGATTTGTTCTGTTCCTCTTTTGAGCGGAAGTACATCATTTGTTTTCCTTTGTCTGTAAATGGGCTGATTGTTCCACAGAGAGTTTTCAGTCTCATTTCTACTTGCGTCTTTTCAGTTTTCACCAGATTGTATTCATCAGAGCTTTTGTTATAAGGAAAAGTGTTTAGTGTTTTTTCAAGTTCCTTTTTTTCACGATAGAGCCTAATTGCCTCGTCCCTATAGTTATTGATCTGTGCTATTTTTGGCACTAATGCATCTTTGTTTTTTTCTAGGAGATCATTTGAGAATTTTTTAAGCCCTTGATATGGATGTTTGTCTACTTGTTTGATCAAGTCACCAAATCCTTGGAAATTTTCTTTGAATTTTGAATAGGCTGTTGGTGTAAGTTGCTGTTCAAGTTCATTTGTCTGAGCATTTATTTGTTTCTCGTATTCTTTAAGAAAATTGAGCGCGGTGTTTCTCACATTTTTATACTCGGTTCTCTCATCTTTCACAAATTTACGTAGCTGATCAATATAATAATTGTAACTATAAAGATTAGTTGAAGAATGCAAGTCTTCGATCCACCACACCTTATGGGGATATTTTATCAGTTGCTCATTAAAATAGTTGATGATATGGCTTTGGATTTTAGAACGTATCTCTGGAGTCGACACAAAATCCTTATCGATTTTTATGCAGAGATTATAGAGTTTTTGATAGGTTCGAGCCATCAAAGAAAACTCTTTTTCGAGTGGAATAAGTTTAGGATTTTTATTATTGATACATGCGCCTAATAGTGTTTCTTTAAGAGAGTCATCGGTTATTTTTGTAAATCTATGGTTATTTACATATTTAGAGTAAGAATCTATTTCTTTTTTATAATGCTTGTCTTGATGTTTCGCCCATATGTCATCGCTAGAGATTAATTTCAAAATTCTTGGTCTAATAATTTTTTTAAATGGAACAACTTCTTTTGCGTTTTTAGTGATTACGTTCAAATTCGCTCGTCCAGTTCTAGTAAATGGGCGACTGGTTCCGCAGAGAGCTCTTAGTTCTTCTTCTTTTTTCTGTTTATCCCAGATTGTTTTCTTAACTTCGGTAGACTTTTTTCCGTATTTTTCTTTAAAAGGGTAATCAGATAAATTAGTTTCGAGTGCTTGCAGTTCTAAATAGACCTTTTTGATTTTTTTCAATTCATCATCCATACGATTTATTTCGTTTGAGATATCCTGTCTATTTATATTCTTAATATATTGAACAAGTTGTGTATCTGATCTTGTTTGAAGATTTTTTAATAGATTGGACAGCTCTTTTTTTACTGATCGATTTTTCAGCGTTCGATAGGCCGTTCGCGTGAGCAATGGTTTTATCTCTACCACTATTTCTTTAAAACTTTGATAATCGCTTTCAATCGCTTTTATTGTAGCGTAACGTAATAAGTTCTCATTAGAATATGTTACATATGACATAAGTAAATTCCTCCTTCTTTTGTTAAAATAAGTATTATCCACACTAGTTTTTATCCAACACATCACTACTCCGTTATTTTTAACCTCTTCTCTTTGATTAAGCAGATATTGTTACATAAAGTATAGTTGACGTTTGAAATAGAACTGAATCTTTTTTCTTCTATTTTTGAAAAAAATATTCTCCTCTTTCAATAGTTAATATGAGTGTAAGGTATGAAGCAAAATCTTTACTTCGTACGGAAACCATGTATCTAAAATTGGCTGACTTAAATATCCTCCAATTGGCTGTTTTCTTCTGCTTTCAATTTAGGTATACTGACCCTTGTGAAGTGGAGGGAAACGAATGAAAAAGATATTGACGATTGGCGGATCGGATCCCTTTGCGGGTGGCGGAATCCAATCTGATCTAAAAACGTTTGAGAACTATCATCAGTTCGGAATGAGCGCACTTACTTGCGTAGGGATGTTAAATAACGAAAGTGATTTTATTTTGCAAAATGTTTCGCCTGAATGGTTGGAGCAACAACTTTTTTCAATCGATCAGATGGTTAATCTAGATGGAATAAAGATCGGCCTCCTAAATTCTATGGCAGCAATCGATGTTGTGACAGAATTTGTAAAGAGACAGACAGATATCCCCATCGTTCTTGATCCGGTTTTGGCTTTCAAGGAAACAGATGATCTAGCTCAAGATACGTATAGTAAACATTTAGTTGATCACTTATTCCCGTTGGCGGATGTTGTTACACCAAATTTAAAAGAGGCTGCCTTGCTTACCGGTAAAAACGATTCATTCCAACTAGAGGAAATACGAAAAATGGCCAAAGAAATATATTCATTTGGCAGTCGATCGGTGATAGTCAAAGGAGGCGCTGGTGTATTTGGTGAAGATGCAGTTGATGTATTATATAGTGAAGCGGGATTCGAAAGTTTCCACTTGAAAAAAAGACCTTCAATAACTGTTAACGGTGCTGGCTGTACTTTCTCTTCTGCTATAACAGCTAATCTTGCGAATGGCACTTCCCTTTCTAAGTCAGTCGCTAATAGTAAAAAATACGTGTACCAATGCATTATAAACGGCGTCATGATGAAAGATGGCACAGGAAGTGTCTGGTCAGGTGGCGAAATGAAGGAGGATGATTGGATTGACTACTAAACACATAACGATTTATGCTTTGATGATTGCTTTAACTGTGGCACTTTCACTGACAGTATTGATTCCAGTACCAGCAACAAACGGATTTGTTACTCTCTGTGAAGCGGGAATCTACACGACTGCTTCCCTATTCGGTCCGCTCGGTGGTCTGACTGTGGGTGCAGCCAGTGGACTCTTGATCGACTTGATCTCAGGTTATCCTCAGTGGGCTATTTTTTCTTTTTTGATCCATGGTCTTCAAGGCTTGATAAGTGGCTATTTTGCTAAAAAATCAACAACAAGCTGGATCATTGGCTTAGTCTTTGGTACGGTCGTCATGGTCATTGGCTATTTGTTCGCTGGGTGGTTTTTGTATGGATGGCCTTCTGGCGTAGCTTCTATCCCAGGAAATATGATTCAAAACATTGTAGGAATTGGCTTAGCGATCCCATTGACTTCAGCGATCCAACGTCTGCAATTAAATAAAAAAATCAGCAAATAAAAATGGTTGTATATAAAAAGGAATGGTAATTATGGAACTGACAGAAACTCAGTTAAAAAAACAATTAACAGAAATGGTCAACGATGTTCTGACCGAAGCACATTTAAAAGCCGGTGATCTTTTCGTATTAGGTTGCAGCACGAGTGAGGTTGTTGGTGGTCATATCGGTAAAAATTCAAGCGCTGAAGTTGGACAATGGATCATCAAGACACTCAAAGAAATACTTGATCCTTTGAATATTTCACTAGCAGTCCAAGGGTGCGAACATTTGAATCGAGCATTAGTTGTTGAACGAGCAGTGGCCGAAAACAAACAATTTGAGATCGTGTCTGTCAAACCAGCTCTCCATGCAGGTGGCGCCTGCTCTGTCGCAGCATTTGAACAGTTTTCAGATCCTGTGGAAGTTGAACATGTTGTTGCTCAAGCTGGTATTGATATTGGCGATACGGCCATCGGGATGCATGTCAAACATGTTCAAGTACCTGTTCGCCCTAGAAACAATACGCTTGGTGCTGCTCATGTAACGGCATTGCGCTCACGTCCAAAATTTATTGGCGGTCCTCGTGCCGTTTATGAATAAAAAGCTGAGACCTAGTAGAAGTTGATTCTCTACTGGGTTTTTTTGGATACATAGAAGAATACAGAACTATAAGATATTATTCATTGTAGGTTGTTTAGTAGCATAGTTTTTTAAATACTTCTTACGAAACAAACAATCACCTTCTCTGTATCCACTAAATTTCAGAATCAAAATAGAAAACTGCTAGTTCTCAACTTTCTTATTCAGCTTATTGCAGCTATTTCCATAAAACGGATAGGAGCAGATGAAGGATAAATATACCACTCACAGCTAATACAATCAGGAGTACACTAGGCCATAACTTTTGTTCCCCGTTTTTCTTATCATATGAATCCTTTGTAGTACCGCCAAACATTAAACCCCAAAAATCAAAAAGATTCACTATACTCCCCTCCTACTTTCTTTATTATTCGTATATAGCTTATCAAAAAAACGCTTTCTATGTTCCTAAATATCCTGAATTGGTAGGAAAGTACTCCTGAAATACTACTAATTCTCTAATATACAATTTTTGGTGCTATTTGGTGCTAAAATTTTTTATTTCTAAACTGAGTTGGAGTTATACACACTTTCGAAATAAGTAATGCAAACCTTCACTAAAAACGACGTTTATAGTTGATTGGCATAGTCTTTATTAAAAGTATCAACCAAAGGAAACATTTGTACTATATAGTTTTCTGGTTTGATCTGTTGATGGTTCCTCCAATGAGTAGTTGAACCGTAAAGCGCCCAGTTCAGCATTACAGAAAACACCTCAATCTCTGATTATGTAAACAATTAATTATTGTTTGTGTTGATATAAACAAAATAATGTAATGTTTGCCATTTGACAAACAATAGTAAAAATATTAAGCTTATTTCAAATATAATAAATTTTGTTTGGAGTGAGTTAGATGAAAAATGATATTGTTTACGAAATTACTGATTATGCTCGGGGGTATTATCAGGACCAAGATCACTTCCATTGTTTGTATTGTGAAGCAGAATTTGAGGATGGTTTGATTTATCCTAGTGAGACAGCAACTGGTCCTTGGAAAACGGCAGAAAAAGCGATACAACAACATTTGCAACAGGTTCATCAAGGCCCTCTTTTTGCTTTGTTACAACAGAATCGCGAAATTAGTGGACTGACAGAGATCCAACAAACTATCTTGAATTTATTTTCCCAGAGATTGAGTGACACCGTGATTGCACAACGTTTAGGAATTTCTAGTTCAACTGTCCGCAACCATCGCTTCAAATTGAGAGAAAAAGAACGACAAGCTCGTGTTTTTTTAAGTATGATGAATTTATTGGAAAGTGAGGACTACTTGCCACCACATATCGGTGCAAAAATGGTAGATGAGCGCTACCAGATCACTGCTAGCGAAAAAGCAACCATCATCGCCAATTACTTTACTGAGGATGGCCGCCTCCGCCAATTTCCTAGCAAAGAAAAGCGCAAGATCATCGTTTTAGGAGAAATCGCAAAGCAATTTGAACCTGCTAAAAACTATTCAGAAAAAGCAGTCAATGAGATCCTGAAACGGTTTATTGCTGATTTTGTCACTCTTCGCCGCTATTTGATCGAATACGGTTTTATGCAACGGACGAAAGATGGGAAAACTTATTGGGTGGCGACTGCATGAAGTGGCGAAAATTAGATTGGCCACAGGATCAAACGGAATTTCGGGATTTTCTATTTGCAAATAAAGATTACTTCACTGAGTATCAAACGTATTCCCCTAGTGATGAGGAAATCGAACAAGAATTTTTCTTATCGATACCAACACATACTCAATTGACACAAAAAGAAGTATTTGGTATCTACCAAGCTGACCAACTGATGGGCGTGGTAGACTTGCTGCATGATTATCCTAAAAATAAAACTACCTTTTTTGATTGATCTACCTTATCGCCAACAAGGGAATGGTCAAATCATTTATCAGCAACTGGAGAACTACTGCCGACAACAAGGAGTGCAAACATTGCGTTTAGGAGTGCTGGTTGATAACCTAGCAGGTCGCAAGATGTGGGAGAAACATGGTTTTGTAAAAATAGCTGACAAAACCATCAATGGCAAACATCATCTTGTTTGTGAAAAGAAACTAGCTTAAAACAAACGAGGTCGAGACAAAAGCAAGAAACACTTTTGTCTCACATTCTTTAAAAACGGATAAACGGTGGGAGCAGAAGCAACTCCTTCGGAAATAAGCCGAAATCCACAAAAATTTGAAAAGCAATTTTCGTGGATTTCGGCTTATTTCTTGGAGTTAAACACTTCTGTCCCAACCTCTTTTAACTTAGTCAAAGTGAATTTTTTCCGATATGTTTCCGGTCTACTATAAAAGCAATCCCTTACTCTGCAAAACCAATATCACATGAAAAATATACTTTTATAATTTAGTGGATTTTGTATTTTTTTACAATTTCTTATATAAGCATGCTTCATAAGGTTCTAATGTACCCGAACTCTTGAATAATCGATCTTGTTGATTTGTGTTGGTAAGCAACAATTGCCAAGCGTGTTGGCTCACTTCTTCAGTGAATGTATATTCTGCAGGATCATTCGTTAAGTTGACGATCACTAAGTAACGATCTTGTTCTAAGACTCTTTCGTAACTATATACCTGTGAATGCTCCGCAAGATGTTCGATGAAAGAACCATAGATCAAACCCATATGGGCACGACGGATTCGAATCATTTTCTTATAAAATTGCAAGATCGATGCGGGATCTTCTTCCTGATCTTCCACATTCAATACAGGATAATTTGGGTTGATCATTAGCCATGGCTGATTAGTCGAAAATCCAGCAAAGTCTTCTGCTGACCATTGCATTGGTGTTCTACCATTGTCTCGGGTCGTGTCTGCAACGATGTCCAACGCTTCTGCCTCTGATTTTCCTTCTTGAATCAATTGTCTGAATAGACGTTTGGAGTCGACTGCATCGATTTCCTCAATTGATGTAAAAGGTGCATTGGTCATACCGATTTCTTGTCCTTGGTAAATAAAAGGCGTGCCTTGTAAAAAGAAATACATCATTGCAATTGCTTTGGCAGAAATCGCCCAAAATTCTTCGCTCGTATCGCCAAAAACAGAAACCGAACGAGGAACATCGTGGTTTTCCATATACAAGGCATTCCAGCCTTTGCCATCTAAAGAAGTCTGCCAATCACTCAAGGCTTTTTTTAACTGCAACACATCAAGTTCGCCTTCTTTTTCATGTTTCCATATCGAGATATGATCAAATTCAAAAATCATATCAAAATAGCCATCAGGTCCTACCCACTCTGGTCCTTCCTCTGCCGTCACCCCACTGGCTTCGCCAACAGTCAGGATGTCGTACTCGTCAAAGACATCTTTTAGTTCATTCAAATGTTCTTCGATTCCTGAGACATTTTGAAAAGGCGAGAAAGGATTTTCGGTGGCTTTCACGGAATATTTATCTTTTTTGACATGGGAAATCGCATCTAAACGAAAGCCATCGATACCTTTATCTAACCACCAGCGGATCATCGTGAACAATTCATTTTTCAACTGTGTACTTTCCCAGTTCAAATCTGGTTGTTCTTTTGCGAAAATATGCAGATAGTATTGTTGGATTTCCGGCTCATATTCCCAAACGGAGCCACCAAAAATCGATTGCCACTCATTCGGTTTTTCCTCAGGTATGCCATCTACCCAAATATAATAGTCATGATAGGGATTTTCTTTTGATTTTTTTGCTTCAATAAACCATTCGTGCTGATCGGAGCTGTGATTGATAACCAGATCCATGATAATCTTGATACCTACTTGATGGGCTTCTGCTAACAATAGATCAAAGTCTTCCATGGTCCCGAATTTACCAAGAATCCCTTGGTAATCACTGATATCGTAACCGTTATCAATAAATGGTGAAGGATAAATAGGATTGATCCAAATAAAACCGATGCCAAGATCCTTTAAATAAGGGATTTTTTCACGGATCCCATTTAGATCTCCTATTCCATCCCCATTGCTATCCTTGAAACTCGCAGGATAAATTTGGTAGCCGACAGCTTCCTTCCACCATGCTTTTGCGTATGTCATTTTGCAGACCTTCCTTCCTGTAACTTTCTTTCATTATAAAGGAAGTTGCACCAATTGTGTGTCTGTTACCGTTAACATATAGAAGGAAGCCAGTGCAGATAGAGTCAACGGCTCACGATTTATCATCGTATTTTTTAAGCTACCTACCTTTTGATTATTCCTCTGTTTCCAATTTACCCACTACGAAGATGTACGAGCATGCACCAATTAATGCAATAGCAGCTATGAAAACAAGTGCGGAAGAAAAATTCCCATTTGCTACAAGGTAACCAATGACGATCGGAATAACAATGGAAGAAAGAGCGCCACATAGATTGAAGATACCGCCTGCAAGACCAAGCAAATTACTAGGAGCCAAAAGAGTAACAAACACCCAGGTGATTGTTGCAAGTCCATTTCCGAAAAAAGCAACGGACATAAAAGTGATGATCAGATATGGATTTGATGTGTAATTTGCTCCCATGATCAATAGAGTCAATAGTAACCCTGTGATGACAGGTATTTTGCGTGACATACTTTTAGAAAAACCACGCTTACTTAATTTATCCGATACATAACCTGCTAATATAACTCCGACAAAGGCAGCAAGATAAGGAATACTTGATAAAAAGCCAGTTTTGTTCAAGGAAATACCTTTTTCTTCAGTCAAATAGGATGGAAACCATGTTAAGAAGAACCAGAATGTTCCGCTAATGGCAAATTGACCAATGTAAATACCAATCAGTTTTTTTGTAAATAATTTTTTCAAATTTTCTTTTGTTAAACTAGCCTTGGGTGCTGTATCGCTGACTTCTTCAAAAACTGCTCCACCAGCTTTGATATAAGCCAATTCTTGTTGGCTCACCCATTTATTCTTTTTTGGATCAGAATACAAAACGTACCAAACAAATGCCCAAATGATCCCGATCACTCCTGTGACAATGAATAATCCTCGCCAACCAATGGAGTTATGGATCGCATATAAGATTGGCATGGAAAATGCTAATCCTAAAAACTGTGCAGAAGAATAAATACCGATTGCTGTTCCTCTTTCATTTTCGGGGAACCAATAGGAAATCGCACGATTATTTGCAGGCATAACTGGAGATTCAAAGAAACCTACCCCTAAACGTAATCCTAAAAAGTGGCCAAAATTATGGATACTTGCTTGAAATAGTGTCATTAGTGACCAACCAAATAAACTAATGAAATACATGATTCGCGACCCAAACTTATCTAGCAGGATTCCACCTGGCACTTGCATGGCTGCATAAATCCAGCCAAATGCTGAAAAAATCAATCCTTGTTGGACTGTCGATAAGCCAATTTCTTTTGCCAATTCGGGCATTGCAATTGATACATTCGTACGATCCATATAATTGATAACGATGTTAACAAAAACTAAAGCTAGAATCACATAACGCATTTTAAACTTATTTTTTGGTTTTTCAACATTTTGTAGTGTATTCATGTTATTCTCCTCCATAGATTCGGACTTCATATAATGACTTGAAATTGCTACCATTTGTTTGATGTAGATGTAGTTCTAATTGTTTTGTTTTCACTTTTCGGAATAGATGATTCTTTTGTCTGCTACGATTATCCTCTTCTTTTGCAAGTCGTACTCTCTCTCCATCAACAAGCGCCCAAATTTCATAATCTTTGATCAATTCGGGAATAATGTCAAAAGCAGTTCGGTGATGATGAAGATTCACGAGGTCTTCATTGACGTCATCATTTAAAGTCAATAAAACTTCTGAAATCGTCTGCGGTGTCTCCCAATTGAAACAAAGGACTTCCGTTTCTTTTGAATCAAGCTTAGATACCCATACATTTGGCGAACCAAATGGACGTTTATACCCGTTTGTGATCTGTTCTTCTGAATAACTAGTAGTGGGAACATTGAATACCACATTTTTACGATTGATTTTTTGATTTGTCCAATAAAGGATAGGTGATTCTCGCACATAATCATGTAACTCTGGTTGACGTAATTCTTGGATTGGGTCTTCAATGAAGCTTAACACTCCAGGGATAACTGTTTCGCTAAGATGCGTTACTACATGTTGATTTTTCTTTAATATTACAAATAAGTTCTCTGGTTCTGCAAGTGGCGGTAAAACAACAGGATACCACGCACGTCCTTTTGCTGACAGTTGAACCGTTTGTGTCCCTACTTTTTTCTTTGGAATGTAATTTTCTTTCCTACCAGTCGTGTAAAATTCAACTTCTAATTCTGTCTCTGCTTCTGCTTTTAATAAGAGATTCACTGTTTTCGGGTGGTTTTCCAGATAAAATTGGAAACCGACACTTTTTGTCAGTGGAAATTCTTGCAGCTGTTCAGCCTCCGTATCGATCGTTTGCAAAGAGCTTGTGGCACTAATCTGAGCAGTACGTGCTAAATCTTTGGAGTCATTATTTTTCAGTCCAATAACTGAAGCATCATTTTTCAACATTCTTTGCTGATACTCATTGAGATATGACGTATAGATATCTCTAGGTGAGCAATGCAATTCACTAGCCATTGCTGCTGCTGTTCCTGCTGCTTCGCCTAAGATTGCACAAGTAGCCATTACTCGGATCGTTCCAAAAGCTACATGACTAGCTGAGACATTACGGCCAGCGAAATAGAGATTTTCGATATTTTTTGAGTACAGCATCCGGTAAGGTAAATGATAGATCCCATCTGCTACGACATGACGAGCGCCGGCTGCATCTGTGTACATTCCTGTTGAGGGATGTAAATCGATTGACCAACCACCAAATGCAATGCGATCTTCAAAAAATGTTTGATCCTCAATATCTTTTTGAGTAAGCACGTAATCGCCAATAAACCGACGTGACTCGCGTTTTCCAGGAAGAGTCCCTACCCATTCTAAATCTAATGTATCAGCTTCATATTCTCCTGAGTTTTTGATATGATCCCAAATACCATACACTACTGATAACAGTTCATCTCTGATCTTTTCATTATCGTGGATCGTATCCAGCTCCCCACCCCATTCAATCCACCAATAGGCACAACCATTATCAGTTGGATTCAATGTTCGATTTTTTATGATGGTAGTATCTGTGATTTTTTTCGCAAATGATGGTGCAATAAATTTGGTCTTTTCTCCGGTATCTTTTGTATAAAAAAGCAATGTGCTTCCTAACATTCGATCATCTGCAACTTCAGGTGCAAGAGATTCATCATACATTTCTCGACTTTCTCTTCCCATATGGAATTCTGCTTTTGCACCCTCTCCAACTATGCCATCACCTGTACAATCAATGAAGTATTCTCCTAAAAACTGATAGGTATTTTCTGCTCCTTGTGTTCGAGCAATCACAGATGTGATCGTGTGTCCTTCTACTGTAACATCAATGACTTCCGTATTTAAATAAAGTTGGATATTTTGCTCTTCTTTGACTTTTTCAAGCAGTAACAGATCCCACTGAAAAACATTACCCTGTGGATTTCTAAACTGATTTTCTAAAAATAATTCCCCCATGATCCCTGTCTCGCGTGCGTACCGATTTACACCGTGTTTTGTTGCGCCACATACCCAGACACGGATCTCACTACTGGAATTCCCCCCTAGAACACCGCGATTTTGAATCAATACTACCTGTTTTCCTTCTCTTGCTGCTGCAATTGCCGCACAGATGCCTGCTAAGCCACCACCAATAACGATGATTTCACTTTGTATCTTTTTCATGTAACCGCTCCCTAATTCATGATAGTTTTATTATAGTTTTTGTGATATATTTAACAATATACAAATTAGTCTTATTTTTGGCTTTTTTTGACTTTTGGAGGTAAAACATGGAAGTGATAAAAATAATCGATCATATCTGGTGGGAGGAAAAAGAAGAATTTTTATTAGCAGAAGACCAAGATAGTTTTTGGGTATTGTATTTATTGGTTGAAGGAGAGTGCTACTATAAGATCGGCGAGGTTTCTGGGATTGCTAAGAGTCCTTGCGTATTGATCTGTCCACCCCATACTGTTTTTGAAAGAAAAGTTCTTGCCCCTCTTTCCTTTCATTTTTTCCGTCTGGATGTTGTCCCTAACCAATCCTATTTGAATTTATCCGCTGGGATGCACCGATTGACGAAAGAACGTTTAGCCATGGATCAAATGGTTCTAAAACAATATGTCTATGATCTGTCTGGATTCAGTTTTTTTATACGAACCCATAGCATCATGGACATACTTCTATTCAGCAGTATTTCTTATCAAAAACCGAATCAGTCGATTCCCCCACTGCAGATCCATAATTCACGTATCATCGACTTGTTGCATTATCTCGATAATCATTATCAAGAGGATTTTTCGATCCAACAACTCAGTGAAAAATATTCTTTCAATGCGTCTTATCTTTCTCGTTTGTTCAAAAAAGAAACAGGCTATTCACCAAAAGAATATTTGCTGAAGGTCCGCTTAAAAAATGTACAAAATCTCCTCATCTCAACCAATTTACCTATGGAAGAGATTGCAGAACTAACGGGTTTTAAACATGGATATTATCTGTCCAAATACTTTAAGAAGATTTTCAAGATGTCCCCAAGTACATTTCGGAAAAAGCATTTATTGTAGCAGGTCTTTTTTTGATGCCATTCAAATAGTTGCAGATAAAGGATCAAATTAAAAAAAGTTGGCAAAAAAGTTCCGGAAACGAATGTGTGACAAATCTACAGTTTTGCTAGAGACTCTCGAATAAGCGGCGTTCAAAAGTCAAGTTCTTCGGAAATTTCAAAAAAAAGAGTGGGACAAAAGTAAGAAACACTTTTGTCTCATTCTTTAAAAACGGATAAACGGTGGGCGCAGAAGCAACTCCTTCTTAAATAAGCCGAAATTCACAAAAATTTGAAAAGCAATTTTCGTGAATTTCTTCTTATTTCTCGGAGTTAAACACTTCTGTCCCAACCTCTTTTTTTCTCTAATTTCTCAAACCTAACCGATCATTCTTACGGTATTTCATAAATAACGTGAGATCAATTGGATCAATTGTTTCGGAAACTCATTCAAGTCGGTGATATCAAGGAAACGATTTTCACCATAGATTTCTTTTATTTCTTCTTTGTCTTGTCCGATTGCTGCAGAAACAAAGACCACGCCTTGGCGCTCAAACTCTGATAAGACTTCTTGGATATCCTGTTTTGCTTTCTTCCCTGTATAATCAGGTAAAGCTTTAGGTTGTCCATCACTGATCACTAGCATCAATTTTGTCGTTGCAGCTTGCTGACTAAGCTTAGTTGCAGCAATCCTCAAAGTGGCGCCATCACGGTTATTTTGTCGTGCTTTCATCGTTACTAACTTATCTGTTAACCAACTAAAGTCATCTGAGAATTCTTTGTAAGAAAATAAGGATGTTTTCTCTCTTGCAGATACGTCAGCGGTATCCCCATAGATCATCAACGGGATATTTACGCGCTGTGCAAATTCTGCGACTGCGATCGTTGCTTTTTTGGCGGCTTCGATCCGATCATCACGGATCATCGAGCCAGATTCATCGACCCTGATAGCAACTGCCAATGAAGGCTGTTCGTGTGGAGGATTTTTCTTATCGAAATTCCGAAGATCACCATATGCCACACGACTGGCATCGAAACGCTGCCCTTCATATTTACTCTTTTGATAGGTCGCTGATTCGTCGTTTTCAAGTAGATCGAGAATCTGTCTGCTTAAAGAGTCGACCACTGGCAACACTTGTTTCCTTAATTTACGTGCCTCTGGATCATTTGGCGTAAATGTTGGTCGATGAATGATCAGCCCTTCTTTTTCGTGAATGGTTCCTTTCATTGCTTGACGAGCTTCTTTGTTTAGTTCACGCTTGATTTCTTTGTCATGAGCTTCCATATCGGATACAGACATCTTGTTGGAAATATCTTCTGCCTGATCTTGGTCGTCTTGACTTTTCCCTTCTACGTCCTCGCTGCGTTCTTCCTGCGAAACGGGCAAAGTTTCCTTTTGCAGTTCTGTGGGCTCTTTTTCTAGCGCTTTTTCAGTAGCTTCATTTTCTGTCTCAATTTTCTTTTCACTTTCAGAAAGGGAAAAAGTTTCTTCTGCTAATTGGTCGATATTCCTTTGGTCCGCTTCTTCAGCTGTTAACACTCTTCCACGTGCAGATGTTTGAATGTCAGAAGGCTTTCCCCATTTTTGTAACTGAATAAGTGTGCGCAGCTCTTCTAAAAGACCACTCTCTTCTAAACGTTGGGTCAAAATCTTTAATTCTTCTGGATCAGTAGTTAATTTATACAGTACTTTGGGATACAAGGATTCCAATACATCTTGCCCTTGTTTCCAGGTATTTGCCCAATAGAAATAGGAACGCATGCCGGCAACACCCTTGATGGCATTTGCTTTAGCAGTTTCATCTAGAAGTCGGATGATCTCAGCCATTTTAGCTAACAGTTCTGGTTCTTGGATATTCGTTTTTCCTATTGCACGTTCAACCATTACTTCAAGAGTGGGTAGATCCATTTTTTCAGCATGCTGCATCCGGTCACGCAAAGATTCATTCAGCGGACGATTTCCTTGATAGTTGCGATTTGTGGTAATGATGATCACGCAATCAGCATGGCGAGGTACGACTCCTGTTGGTAGATTCAATAGCCCGTTAGGCTCTAGAGCAGAATTCAAGGCCACTAGGACAGAGGCATCTCTGATCACTGTTGGTTCTTGGATCTCTAATAAATACCCTTTCTCGATCGCACGTACGATTTCAGAAGGGTAATATTTGTAGCGGACTGTTTCTGACTTTTGCTCATCGATACGTTGCACAAAGTCAGCTAACTTTTGTTTTGCTAGATCGTCGTTCACTTGATAGTGATCCTTGATAACTTGTAAAACAGCATTTAGCGTATCCGTTTGGTTGATGGCATCGATCAAAGCTTGGTCCTCTTCTTCGTGGGAATCAACAACTGGCAAAAGAGCGCCAAAAACATCCGATTTGTCCATATCTGCAAAACAAGTCACTTTTGTATAAGGAAGTTGCAAATCAGCAGACAGAGCTTTTGCTAATTGTGTCTTACCAGACCCTGCATCACCTTCTAATAAAATATTACTGATTTTCATTTCCGGGTCTTCCCAGTTTTCTTTGATTTCAGCCGCAATCCTTAGTTCCACAGAACTTGTTCGATGACTTGCAGGCTTTTGCCAGATCATTTGTCGTTCAATTGTTGAAAATGAGCGATGATCTGTTAATGAAAAGTTATCCATATGACTTTCCTCCTAATACCCTAAATCATCTAATAGACGTTTTAAGATACGGAAACGTTCACCAATCAGTTCGCCATCTTTTTGTAAAGTATCGTAATATAAGATGATATCTTCATCGATCTTAGGATTTTTGGTATCGACTTCTACAGTCATCCGGTTTCCTTGAAGGCCAATGATATCGATCATCGGATTTTCCGGATCGTAGAATTTTTCATAGCGATATGCATCTTGAAAATACAAGCTTCCTTGTGCTGCCAGTATCGCTAGATCCAAAATGCGCGTGATTGGAAGTTCTTCTGATTGGCGTGACCATTTTTCACCAGTATGGCGCCATACTTTTCCAGATATATCTACTTTTCCTCGATCATTCCATTGAGCCAATCCCAGCGAGAGCCCTTTTGCATCTGTATGAAGCGCATTTTTTCCGTCTACTTTATCATAATCTTCTACAACGATTACAGGTTTATGTTTTAAGTTTGTTGGTATTTCCATTGGTTAAGCACTCCTTTATTTAGTAATTTACTAAATTAGTAATTTACTAGTTTACTAAAATTTGTCTTTGATTATACGACAGGAGCAATAAAAAAGCAAAAATGAGTGTCTCGCTAGTTTATTCATCTGTATGATCATAATCGTACAAAAAAAGAAAACCAATGAACGAATCATTGGTTTTCTTTTTCTTAGTTAATCAATAGCTAAGTATTTGAGTAGGCCATGCCTCTTTACAAAACACTTACGAGATTTCAAGAGAACAGTTCTCTCTATTGAAGAATACTTTCAAGCACTAGTCTTTTCTTGCTTCTCATTTCAAATGAATAGAAATAAAGAGGAATTATTGCGCTGAGATAGCAAGTCCGATTGCTTTTTCGCCTAAATGACTGCCGATTACTGGGCCAAAATGACCGATTTCAATCTCTGCATTCGGATATTGTTTTTGTAGTTTGGCTTTTTCTTCTTTTGCTACTTCTAAATTATTTGCGTGAATGACGTATAGTTTCACAGGTGGTGCAATTTCTTCATTTCTTTGACCGATGATTTTTTCTGCGCGAGCAAAAGCTTTTTTACTTGAACGGATTTTTTCAAATAAAACGATCTTTCCTTCAGAGAAAGTCAAAATTGGTTTGATTTTTAAAAGCCCAGCAATCAAAGCCGCTCCGTTAGTCAAACGACCACCTCGGACAAGGTTGTTTAAATCGTCCACGATCAGATACGCATAGGTATTATCTCTAATACGATCTACGTGGGTAATGATTTCTTCTAAAGAATGTCCTTTACTACTCATATCTAGTGCTGCTTCAACCATATGGCCCATTGGCATACTTGTGATCTTTGAATCATACGGAACGATCGTGACACCTTCCACATCTTCTTTCAGCCCGTGCAATGTATTCACAAAGCCAGAAATACCTGATGATAGATGGATGCTTAAAATCGTATCGTATCCCTTGTTTTTCAACTCTTCGTAAAGTGCCAAAACTTCCCCAACAGCTGGCTGTGAAGTCGTTGGAAAATCTTTGCTATTTTTTAAGAGTCCATAATATTCATCCGCTTCAATATCGATTCCTTCGTTGTAGATCTTACCATCTAAAATCACTGGGATTGGGATCACGAATAAATCTGGATGATTCTTGATTCGTTCCGGCAAATATGCCGTACTATCAGTAACTACTGCAAGTTTCATTTAATTAAGTTCCTCGTTTCAAAGAATTTTACCAGTCTTCCTAACTATATCATAAGAAGACTTATATTTGAACCTTTGTAAGAAAAAGTGAAGAATCTACTTTGGATCGAGATACCAAAGCAGATCCAAGTGAAAAAACGGAATCTATCAAAACCATCATGTTTTTGAATGTTTCAGCTGATTTCTAAAAGTGATAACTTCTATTCATATCATTCATTCAAGTTTTGAGGGTGAGAAAAAAGCAACCATTACTTTCCTCTCACCCTCTCTCTTCATATTCTTTCAGAAAAGCCGTCGAATCATTTGTTAAAAAGACCACATAATCAGTTTTCTTGGTGGCGATTTTTGAAGTTGCGTACGTGTTGCAACCCGTTTCTCCCGAATTGTGCGAATAAGAACGTGATACCACCAACGATCCCGATGACCCCACAATAAACGACTGCATGTGCTTTTGAGGTCATTGAAAGTTGTGTATTCAGCATTAGGAAGACCAATGAACATACCACTAGCATGAAGAAAGTTGAACGGAATGTTTTTAAGAAATACTGACTGATTCGCACAAATGGCGCAATTCGATATTCTTTACACATGTACTGGTACCCGCGAATAAAGACAATCCCAAAAGCAATTGTATTTGAAAAGCTCATACCGTATCCGCCTAATAAAGCTAACCCGATCACTTGGAACACCAATTTCAAAATGATGGCTTCCACTGTTAAGCGAATCGCCACCAAATGATGGTTCAAGGACTGCAACATTGTCGATAAAATCGTAAATAAAGAAAAGAATAACGACGCCAACAAAGCAAATTGGAAATAGCCCACGCTGTCTGGATCATACCCGAAAAACAACGTGTATAAAGGACCTGCCAATAAGGACATGCCTGCTAACGACGGCAATAAGATCAAAACGGCAATCGAAAAGCTGTCACCGACTGTTTTTTCGATTTGTAGTCGGTCTTTTTTCTTCAAAGTACTAAGGATCGGCAGACTACTGATTGCCACGGTACCCACCATAGAGATCAATATCAGCGTCAATTTATTTGGATTGACAGATGCTCGGCTAAATAAAAACTCTAACTGCTGATCTGCAATCGCTGGTCGAAAGAAATGGAGCAATGGCTTCATCGTTACTTGATCGATCATTTGAACGATCGTGATAACTGAACCAACGAAAATAAAAGGCAACGTTTCTCGAATGATCGATACAGAAGCAGAACGATTTTCTTTCTGGAAATATCGACTTGAAATCAAGAAATCTTTCAATCTAAAGTAGTCATTTTTACGTCCTACAAAATACATATGGATGATCGCTGCGAGTCCACCAAAAAATGATGCCACAGTACTGATCAATACCGCTTCAACGATCGAACCGTCTGTTAATACGCGCAAATAATACGTACCTGCTAAAATCACTAGCACACGTACAGCTTGCTCGATGATCAAAGAGCTACCATAAGGGCGTAAGTTGTTCTTTCCTTGAAAATAACCTCGCATTGCACTAAGAATCGGGATTGCCACTAATGAAGGGCACAGGCTGCGAATCGCTAGAATCCCATTATTCACATTGGCAATCGGGCTGATTCCAGCAAGCAATGGTGCAAAAAGATACATCAATGCTGCCGAAACGATCCCAATCACGAACATGATGTTGATCGTACTGCGGAAAATCACGCCACATGCCTCTTGATCTCCTTCCTTAGTTGCAACTGCCACTTTCTTGGCAATAGCATTTGGAAAGCCGACTGTTCCTAACATCAAAAACAAACCATATGGAAGATACCCGACATTGTACAGTGTTGTTGCTAACATGCCATCTTGGTTGTTCCCCATCATACTTAACCAAGGAATCAAATAAACGACTCCTAAGACCTTACATAACAAATTGGCAAACGTTAACCAGAATGTTCCTTGCATCAATTTTTTATTCATTAAATTTTCCTCGACTATCTATAGTTAAATCAATATCTCCCCTATTATAGCAAAAAAAAGCGAGAGGACAAATCACTGCTGAAATTTTATGCGCAATGAAAATAAAAAAGCCGCTCTCTAAGTTTAGAGAAGGCGAACTTTTATAACATGGATAATAGAAATACAGAAGCTAATCCGGTTAATACTGACAAAGCCATCGAGCGTGATTTGTAGGCTACTCCTGCCACTAATACCATCGCTAGGACTTTGATATTCCATGCGATATCTAAATGCTCATGGGTAATGAACACATCTTTGAACGCTAGAGCCGCAAAAAGTGCTACCGGTACATATTTCATCCACTCGCTAAACCAAGATGGTACTTTACGGTGTGTAAAATAAAGCATCGGGAACAGCCTAGGAACATAGGCTACCACGAACAAGCTTAATACTAAAAGCAACAGATACGTCTTAGTCACGATGATTGACCTCCTGATCTGGGAAATTGAAAAGCGGTTCGTTGACATGTTTGCCACGATTCTTTAGTCTCTTTAGCTTCTTCGCTTTTTCTTTCTTAAATGCTTTTTCCAGACCAAATCCAGCTAAAGAAGCAATGATCGTCGCAGCAATCAATCCAAACGTATTTTGGAAAAGTACCATGAAGATGACACCTAAAACACCTGAAAGGACACCTGTCAAAATCAGCAGCGCATTTTTCATCTGCATCACGAACATAAAGATAAACATTGCTGTCAAAGCAAAGTGAACAAGATCTGCATCAACACGAATGACTGATCCAAAGAAGTTCCCAATCATGTTACTACCTGCCCAAGAAGCCATTGAAAACCAATTTACATATAACGCTTTTTGCTTGTTCCATGTAGGATCAGTTGAATATTTCAAATAATTGACTGCATAATTTTCATCATTTAAAGACTGTGAAAAAACAGCTAAAAAACGTTTTTTTTCTTTTTTCATAAATCCGGAAAGACTTGATCCTAACAATGTATAGCGTAATTCCAAGAAAAATACCATCAAAAGTGTGGTTGCAAAAGATGCTTGTGTTGTAAGCATCGAAGCAACTAAAAATTGCGCCCCGCCAGAAAAAACCAAAATAGACAGCAGTCCAGCTAAAATTGGATCAAAGCCAACTTTTTGTAATAGCACTCCACAAGCCAATCCAACCGGGATATAACTTAAACAAAGTGGCATTACTGCGTGCAAAGACTGAAGCCATGGCGCACTTTTCTTTTTATCCATCAAAAATGTCTCCTTCAATTACAACAAATAAACAGCGGATTCATTGTAACATAAAAAAACGAAAATGTAGCCGTTTTATCTAAAAACAAAATTATTTTTTTCTCATTTTCCGACTAATTCCTGAAATATTGCATCAAAAAACTGGGGATTTCCACATAAATAATACTGTGAAAATCCCCAAGGGTTCTTATTGAATCCGTTGATAATTTGGATCATACTTATCCGTTTCGATGTAAATATACACTTTTTTATCTACTAGAGACTGGCGGATCGATCGTTCGATCTCATTGACGATTCTGTAAGCTTCACTTTCATTTGATTCAAAAATATCGATCTTAGCGGCTACTAGTATTTCAGTTGGACCTAAGTGAACCGTTTTGACATCAATCAAATGGGATACTTCAGGTCGCTCAAAAGCTTTTTTGATTTTCAGCAAGTCACTAGCAGTGACACTTTCTCCAATGATCAAACTATAAAATTCTTTTGCCAAGAAAATGGCTGCGCCCATTAAAAGTAAGCCAATCAACATGCCACTGATTGCATCAAATTCTGCAATACCAGTAACCATCGTTAAGATCGTTCCAAGCAAAGCAAGGACTAAACCAATCACTGCACAGAAATCTTCCGTGAAAATAATCAAGATTTCACTATGACGGCTCTCCCGTAAAAATTTAAGTGTCGATAACTTTTCAGTGTTCAACTCATGGATTTCCTTCATCGCAATACGTAAAGAACTGCCCTCGATTGCCAAGCCGAAAAGTAAAATGATAATTACGATTAGTGGATTACCAACTTCATGGGAAGGATGTGTCAGTTTTTCGAAAGCTTCCATCACACCAAGCGCACCACCACCGAAGAAAAGCATCATTGCTACGATCGTACTAAAGAAGTATTTTGCTCGCCCTTCACCAAATTGATGCAGTTCGCTTTGCCCGCGACTTGCCCGTTTATCTCCAAAAAGTAATAGTATCTGGTTGCTACAATCGACAATACTATGGATACTTTCATTTAGCATTGCTGCACTTCCGCTGATCGCATAGCCGATAAATTTACTGATGGCCACTAGGATATTCGCTCCTAGTGCAGCAATCACTGAAAACATTCCGCTTTTTTTTAAATTTTCCATCGATTTTCCTTCTTTCTTCTAACAGAGGCTGGGAAAGAAGTGTTTAACTCCAATAAATAAGAAGAAATTAACGAAAATTATTTTTCAAATTTTTGTGGATTTCGGCTTATTTAAGAAGGAGTTGCTTCTGCTCCCACCGTTTATTCGTTTTTAAAGCATGAGACAAAAGTGTTTCTTACTTTTGTCCCACGCTCATTTCCTTTTCTTGTTGGTGCGACTACAAATGCTTAGATTTTTGCTAAATCAAATACGATCTGCTGATTTTTCTTTAGCACAATCTCCTTTGCACCTTTCGTTGCACTTTTTCCATCAATCGTGAATGTCCAATATTTTTGTTTCTGCTTGTCTTGTTTGTGACCGTCAATCGAGGTGATGAATCCCTGTTCTTCTTCAATAGCAAAATTTTCTTTTAAAACAGTCAAAAGGTTGTCACCCGTCTTAAAAGACACTGTTTTACTTGAGAGCTGTTTACCGTCTTCCTGGATAATGATGGTCGTTGTTTGCTGTTTTTGTTGTGTCTGTTCCGTCTTAGATTGCTGATTTTCCTCTTTGGATGAACCAACAGTTGTGCAGCCACTCATCAACAAAAGAATACAGCCGACAAGACTGAACCAATAGATTTTTTTCATTTTTTCCTCCCATTTAATCGATCAAACCGTTCGATGACGGGTAAAGCAAGTAGAAAAAATACAAGATTTCCCGTCGCATGGAACAGATCAAAACTGAGTCCTTGGATATAGTATACAAAAGGATTCGTTAACTGATAAAGTATACTATCAAAAATCGTCATGAACAAGCCAAAGAATAAACCTGCCCAAAAAAAGCAACTACCCGTCAACCATTTTTTCTCTCGGTTAAGGTGTGTTTGTACAACCCAAAAAAGAATTAAAATCAGACTAAAACTAATCCATTGTCCGATCATCCACGGGCCAATCCCAAAATAAAGATTACTTAAAAGGAGTGATAGTGTCATGACAAGCAATGCATCTCGTAGACCAAAGTACAGTACGACAAAAAGAAAAATCGCCGTCATTGGTTGGACATTGGGAATCAATTGAAAAATGATCCTGCCAACCACACATGCTGCAGATAGCAGACTCAACTGAGCTATTTTTTTGGTCGTCATTTTTTGGCAGCTCCCCTTTCGCTTATTTATACGGAACAAAAAAACATGTGACGGTCGCTAATCTGACCGTCACATGTTTCTAACTCAAGCACCTAGTTCTTGCGAACCATCAGTGGTACTAAAAATTCATAATTGATAAAGAAATCAATGACAGATCGATGGTAATCGCCAGATGAGATCGTCAATCCCGTTTGATTCTGTTCGTTCTTCGTGATCGTCAACGATTGACCTTTGTCTAACAGAACTTTGAATTTTTCCTCGGTCAATTTTTCGAAATCATACTGTGGATTCTTCATTGCAACAATGAAGATATCATCCAATACTGATTCGCTAAATTCAAATTCACTCTGTAGATTCAAGTGAAGTGGTTTAGTGTTATCAAGCAATGTTTGATTCACGATGAAGCCTAATTTTCTTGCGTGTGCTAAAAGCTGGTTCAGCTTGTGATTGAAAATCGTGATCTGTCCTGCAGAAAAGACCCGATCGACTGACCAGTAACGGATCAGTGATAATACCCGATCATCCTGAACGGTGACCTCCATCGTTTCTGGGATCACTTCTAATAAATTGATCGATTCTACTTGGTAGCGTTGATCGATTGTAGGTAGAACAAAAGAAAAGATCAAATGATTTTGCTCATCTAAACTATAATTGATGGAGAAATGTCTGGTTTCCCAACGATCGTAGGTAGTGGTCGATAACTCTAACCCAATATCATTCAGGGGTTTCAACAATTCATAAGTAAAGTACTCGATCAAGCTTGTCTTTCCAATTGGGGAAATCGGCTCATCTTTAAGTAAATAACGGTCAAAAGAATCTAGTAATCCTGAGAAATCTGCTTCAATCAGATATTTCCGTAAACGCAGATCTGCTAATTCTATCTCTGCTGTTTCAATCATATTCACAATATCCAGATGGTCTTTTTCTTTGCTATCAAGGTAAAGTTGATTTTCATCGACCACGGGTTTACGTTCTTCTACTGGCTCATTCTCTTCGATGGTATCAGTAATTGATTCTGTTTCTACCTCAGGAGCAGCTTCTACTGTTTCTTCATTTTCTTGTTCAGCCAGTCCATCTAGCGATTCGATTACTTCATTTTCTTGTTCTATTGGTCTTGTTTCATCCTTATGGCTCATTCCTCAGGCCCTCCCTCTTGAAACGTTGGTTCAGGATTTTCACTACCTAAATAAGTCATCAAAAAGTGGTGGATGGCTTGGCTGAATCCTTCTTTCCCACCAAAGAAACGCTTGATTTGTCGTTGCTCTTTTTCGACGATTGCCGCTCGAAGTTGGTCTGACTTTGCTTCTTTTAATAGTGTTTCTTTTTGTTGCTGGATTTTTTCAGGTTCTTCTATATAAGGTAGCCAGCCTAATTTTTCATTTGATAAAATTTGTTTTTGTTTCTCTAGCTCTTGGATCTCCTCTTCAATCTTTTTACGGTTCAAGAAGCCTTTATTATCATCTAAACTAGTGATTTTACGATTGATTTCTTTTAGTTCTTCATCTAGTCTTTCGATCTCCGCCTTAGCCGTGATCACCTTGGCATCCAGTTCATTGACCTGTTTGCTAAAATCATTCGGTTGTTGTGTAGCATAAAAGCCCCACTCCTCATCGATTTTTGGTAGGACAAAAATCTCTGGTAAACTTGCATCGATCCCAATCGTTGGTCTTTCATGATAATAAGAGCCAATCTTATAATAGCTCATAGTTGGGGAAATCGTTTCGACTAATTCCATAAAAGGAAATTCTTGAATAAAACGATCATGGATTTTTCGCATCAATAACTGATCGATTTCATGATTTTCATTTGAACTTTTTTTCAGTTCTTCCGTTAATTCACTATTGTATAACTGATAGATCTCTGGAATGTTTTCTTCCCTAACAGCTTTTTCAAAGGCTTGTAATGCTTCTAATAGCTGAGAAAGATTGGTGCTTGCTTTTTCTTTGATATCGTAAAAAGAAGCTCCTTCTTCATTCTGATCAATCGTTTCTTGTGGTTCTATTGGATTGGATTCCTTCATCCTACTTACCTCCTTACATTCTTAAAAAAACTCTGTATAGATACTTTAATAGTACCATTTTATAGAAAAAATTGTTACAACGGGCATCTTCTCCTATGTAAAATTCATTTTGTTTCGCTGTACGTTCAGTTCTCTTGACTTTCTGCAAGGTAAAAGTAAAACGAAAGAGCGGGAGTTGTCCCACTCTTTCGCACTAATGAAAGTTTTTATTTATTAGGCAGATCTCTGGTTGTGAAGTGGATACGCTGATTCTCATCACGAGTTAAAAGTGTTTCTTCATTCAAGTAAGAAAATTTCAATTCTTCTAAATCAGTATTTTCTAGCATTTTTTCATAACCGGTAAAAATAGAACGAATATATTGTTTATACGCGTTTTTCTTTTTCTGTCTTTTTTTCATGTGACACCTTCCTTATCACTCACTATCATACCAATGAATGTTTTACTAGACAAGCAAGTTTTTGCTAAATTAGGCATACTTTTCGCAAGTTGCCCTTTGGTAGTTGACGAAATCGAAAAAAAATGAAAAAATGCTTTAGTACTTAAGGAGGGAAACTAGTGAAAAAAATCGGTTTTGATTCAGAGAAATATATTGAAGAACAGTCTGCATATATTTTAGAACGAGTAAATCACTATGATAAATTGTATTTAGAATTTGGCGGAAAATTGGTAGATGACAAACATGCCAAACGTGTATTGCCGGGCTTTGAGGAAGATGCAAAAATCAAACTGTTACAAAAATTGAAAGATCAAGCAGAAATTTTGATCTGCGTATACGCAGGAGATATCGAACGCAACAAGATCCGTGGAGATTATGGTATCACTTACGATATGGATATCTTGCGATTGATCGATGAACTCCGTGGCTACGGCTTATCCATCAACAGCGTCGTGATCACTCGTTATAATGGTCAACCAGCAACAAAAGTATTTATCAATAAACTTGAAAGACGGAACATCAAAGTCTATAAACACGCTGAAATCGAGGATTATCCAGTGAATGTGGAAAAAATCGTTTCAGAAGACGGCTTTGGGAAAAATGACTATATTGAAACGACGAAACCAATCGTTGTCGTTACCGCCCCTGGTCCCGGTAGCGGAAAATTAGCAACTTGTTTGAATCAGTTATATCATGAAAGTCAAAAAGGCCATGCCGCCGGGTACTCAAAATTTGAAACCTTCCCTGTATGGAATGTTCCATTGAAGCATCCATTGAATATCGCCTATGAAGCAGCAACCGTCGATTTAAAAGACGTTAACATGATCGACTCTTTCCATTTTGATGCGTATAACAAAATAGCCGTCAACTACAATCGGGATATTGAAACTTTCCCTGTGATCAAACGAATCATTGAAAAAATCACAGGCAAAGAATCTGTTTACTTATCGCCAACAGATATGGGTGTGAACCGTGTTGGTTTCGGTATCGTAGATGATGCGGTAGTCCAAGAAGCATCGAAACAAGAAATCATCCGTCGTTACTTCCAAACAGAATGTGATTTCAAAAAGGGCTTGATCGATGAAGAAGCAGTCAATCGAATCAAATTGATCATGGAAGAAGTTGGCTTGCGTGCTGAAGATCGTAAAGTGGTGCTGCCCGCACACGATTACGCCAAAACGATCCAAAGCCCTACGAAAGACCCGGTAGCCGTCATTGCGATCCAATTGCCGAATGAAGTAATCATTACCGGACGCACCAGCTCATTGATGGATGCTTCGGCTGCGGTCATCTTGAATGCAGTGAAACATTTGGCACATATCGCTGCTGATATTCCGTTGCTTTCACCACTTGTTTTGGAAACGATCCAAGGAATGAAATCAACTGCGCTTCATTCTTCTGTGGATACCCTAAGTTTGAATGAAGTATTGATTGCTCTATCCATCAGCGCTGTAACAAATCCAATCGCACAAGTTGCCTATGAAAAACTTGCAGAACTAGATGGCGCTCAAGCCCATTCAACAGTGATGGTCAATAAAAATGATGAACAAACATTAAAACAATTAGGAATCGATATCACTAGCGCACCACTCTTCCCTTCTGAAAATCTATACTATCAATAATCCGAGTCCAAGGACTGGAATCCACAAAAAAACTCTTAAAAGTTTCGAACATGTTGCTCATAAAGCACATGTTCGAAAAATCTTTTAGGAGTTTTTATTTTGTATATGCCCTGATTTTCTCATGTATACGTTTCACTCTAAAAAACAGATGAAAATTGAACAGAAAAATTAGTAATTTAAGCGTAAAACAGGTAAAATTAAACGGAATTTTGATTAGGAGTGATTTTTTGAGTCATATTTTAGGAATTATCGGTTTGATTTTTATTTTTGGGATTGCCTTCTTGATTAGTACGGACAAAAGAGCAATCAAAATGAAACCATCGTTGGTGATGTTCGTCTTACAATTGGTATTCGGTTTCGTATTATTGAGAACCACGTTCGGTACGACGGTTGTTTCGTTACTGGCAAAACTATTTGAACAGCTATTAGCCTTTGCAGGTGAAGGGGTAAACTTCGTCTTTGCAGGGGTAGCAAATAAAGGGAGTGCACCATTCTTCTTAACTGTTTTGATGCCGATCGTGTTTATTTCTGCGATCATTGGAATCTTACGTTATATCAAGATCCTCCCCCTATTTATGAAAGGCGTTGGGTTAGGTCTAAGTAAAATCAACGGCATGGGCAAACTTGAATCATACAATGGCGTCGCCTCTGCCATCTTAGGACAATCTGAAGTCTTTATTTCCATCAAAAAAGAATTACCATTTTTATCTGAAAAGCGTTTGTTCACCATGAGTGTTTCTGCGATGTCCACTGTTTCCATGTCCATCGTTGGTTCATATATGGCACTGATCAACTCAAAGTATGTGATTACTGCTCTTGTGTTGAATTTATTTGGTGGGTATATTCTGGCATCAATTGTCAATCCTTACCAGTTGGATGAAAAAGAAGATGAGCTGATCATCGAAGAAGACAAAGAACAAACCTTCTTCCAAATGTTGGGTGAATATATTCTGGATGGTTTCCATGTAGCAATCACCGTTGCGGCGATGCTGATCGGTTTTGTGGCATTGATTGCCATGATCAACGCGATTTTTAGTGGGATATTCGGGGTGACTTTCCAAGAAATACTTGGTTATATCTTTGCCCCATTCGCATTCATCAGTGGCATACCTTGGAACGAAGCCGTTGATGCTGGAAGTCTGATGGCAACTAAATTAGTAACGAATGAATTCGTTGCGATGACTGAATTAGCAAAAGGCAACTTCCAGTTCACTGAACGGACTACAGCAATCATTTCTGTATTCCTAGTTTCCTTTGCCAACTTCTCTTCTATTGGGATCATTTCTGGTGCTATGAAAGGATTAAATGAAGAAAAAGGAAATCTAGTTGCTAAACATGGACTGAAAATTCTATTAACAGCAACTCTAGTCAGCTTTTTAAGTGCTATCGTCACAGGTCTATTAGTATAATAAGCAACCATTCAATTGCATTTTCTGAAAATACGCACTGTCGATTTTTAGAAATGCAATTTTTGTTAAGGAGTATCAATCATTACAAGGATTATCTACAAGCGTGAGGAGAGTAGAAAGATGAATAAATGTTATGTTTTTATCGGTCCTTCAGGTTCAGGAAAAACTTCGATCGCCGAAAAACTTTTTCGGCAAGACCAAAAAATCATCACCTATACCACTCGGCGTCCACGGACTGGGGAACAAGATCAAAAAGATTATTATTTTGTTTCTCCAGAAGAATTCAATCAGATGATCAATGATCGTGCATTTGTTGAATGGGATGAGTACGCTGGAAACAAATATGGATCTAGCAAAGAAGAAATCACACAAAAGCTGGCACAGGATGATTGCTACACGATTTTGACAGCACCAGGTTTTTGGGCAGTTCATGCTGTTTTTGGCGACAAGGTCCAACCGGTCTTCGTTATGATCTCTCACACTAAATTGGAAGAACGCTTGCGAAGTCGCGGCGACTCCGACACACAGATAAACCAACGACTTGCGTTATTCCAAAAAGATCTGGAAGAATTGACCGCGTTACAAAAACTGCCACAATTGATCCGCTTGACGAATGATGGGAACCTTTCAGATGCAGTCACCCAATTTTATGCACAACTCAAATAGCATCAGTTTCATGAAGCAAAAAAGTTCCTGTCACAATTATCGAAAAAACCATGCAAATAGCCTAAACAAAAAAGATGCCTTACTAGCAACTGTTTTTGTTTAGGCTATTTTCCTAGCGATTATTTTTTACTTTTCCTCAATGATGGAATAAAGTGCTTCTACCCTCTTGTCATTCCTAAAGAAAGAATCAGGACGATCCAATAATTGACTGATCAATTCTAAATGATGCAACAACGTCCATTTTTTTAGTACACCTAGCCCTGGAAACTTCTGTTGATGGTAAATCATCAATAACTCCAAGAGTCCTTCTGTAATCACTAGCTGATTATGATTTCTCATGACCCATCTTTCTAGTTTTTCCGCCGCTTCAAAAAATTTCAACGCTTGGTCTTTTGCAGATTCATTGGTATCAGAAACAAAGTGTTTCACCCGTAAATTTCCATAGGCATCGATATACGTCACATGTAAAGCTAAAGCTCGGCTGGGAAACCCTTTGTCAAAGTAGTGACTCCCTTCGATGGTAAAATCAGAGAAGCCAATATAGCCATCTTCTCGAAAAAAGAGATAATCATCGCTAAAGAAATCATCTATTTTTTCACCATAGGCTTCTACATGTTTCCTTGTTTTAAACGATTCTTTGATCACGATTTTATTTTCAGGCAGCCAAATACGAATACGGCTATTATCTGGAATCAGAAACTGAGCATGTGTGTTCGCTAGAGCTTTCCAAATTTGTGTCTCCCGTGGTTGGTGTTGTCCATCAAAGATAATCATATCAGGTGGATGATCGATGAGCCGTTCGTAGTTTTCTGGTGTAATGATCGATGCATTACGTAATGAACTATCTTCGAGAACCTCCCATGTATGCAGATGTTGGTCAAATAGTTTGAATTGTCCTACTTGCGGGTTATCGATGATCGTCAAAGGATGCTTTTTTTTCTGGAATAATTCAACGACTCCTTTTAATGTAGCCGAATCACGAACCGGTTCGATGATCGGTTCTATCCTCTTCGAAAGAAGCCCTCGATTCACACTTTCTTTGAGCGCCAGTAGATCGAATTGTTTCCCTCTTAAGTAGGGATAATACATGATTTATCACTCCAATGGTTCCGTCGGTAAACGTTTGACTTGTTTTTGTTGACGTAGATATTCATAGTCTTGTTGTAAAGCATAAACTTCTTCTTTCAAATCTTGGATCGCTTGATTTTCCGTTTCTTCAATAAAACGTTCATAATACCGTTCTTTAGCAAAAGGATTTTGACTATCAGAGCGCTTTTTCAATTCTTTATATAATTGATCCGTTGGAAAATACTTCACGCCGCGTTCCATTTGTTTCGCTTTTCTTACTTCTCGGAATAATGAAGCCATGAAACGATTCGTCAATGCCTCCTCTGCCACACCCAGCTCTCTTTTTCTTGCTTTTTTTGCAATAAAAAAAGTCCCTGAAGCAGGCATTTCTTCCTCTAACGCATAGGGACGATAGACTAACACCCCGATGTCTGTGGGGATTTCATCTTTGACGTCTTCGTAAAGCGTGCTTGGTAACACAAAATAATTATAGTGGCCTACAAAAGATAATTTTGCCATTGAACGGAAATCAGCCTTCGTTACTTTTAATTCATAACAACGCCATTCTCTACTGCCATCGAATTTTGTCAGACAACTTAACGTATCTACGATTCCTTGATCTTCTGGCATGGTTACCTCTTCTACGACGATCCCACCTTGTTCGATACAATATTGATAAAGAGAAGATTCCATTTCGATTGTCAAAGGAGTTTTCAAGACCCCCACCTCCGAACATATTTTCGCTTTTTTTATTGTACCTTAAATCCAAGAAAAAATCTATCTGGATATAAATAGTAAAAAAGACGGGAACAAAGTGCCTCAAGCAGTGACTTTTGTTCCCGTCCTTCAATCGATTTTACTTAGAGTTGTAGTGCTAGTTCTTTTTCATCTGTTGCGTCTTTTCTTTCATTCTTGCATTATTACCGATAGCTAGGTGGTAAATGGAATTTTCCATGTTCCTCAAATAACTCACCTATCTGAAACAGCAAGTCTTCTCTTCCTCTAGCTGCCATGAATTGGATACCCAGCGGTAAGGAGTCTTTCGTCAGATGTGTTGGTAAACTAATTGCTGGCTGACCAGTCAAGTTTGCCAGTTGCGTATATGGCGTAATTTGCAAGCTCTCTTCAAACATCTCTGAGATGACTTCTAAGCTTTCTTTTTCATTGTATTCTTGGATATTTGCAATTTTTTCTCGAATCGCATCGCTTTGGAGATCTCTTGCTACTTCAGGAGCAGAAAAGGCAGTGGTTGGGGAAAGAAACAGATCTACCTCTTGGAATAATTCTTCCATTGTTATAGCTGCATGATCCCAAACATGCAACGAGCGAATATAAGTAGACGCTGACACTTTATTTCCATACTGTAATAATGTCCAAGAGATCGGTTCAAGTTCTGTTTGTCGGACTTGTCGACCTAAGCCATCCTCGATAGACTGGATCATCGCCGCGGTCTCTGCTCCATTCATTTGATAATACGATTGGATAAGCCGACGTCCATCCAATGGATAGTTGATCTCGATTACATCATGTACTTGTTGCTCTAAAAATAGCACTGCGTTCGCTACAGCTTGCTTTGCTTCTTCACTGATAACTGATCCAATCGGTGATGCAGTACAAACAGCGATTTTCAAGTGTTTTTTCTTTTCATGCGTTTGCCATTCTGCTGGCGCTACTTGATAAGGAGCACCAGTGTGTATTCCTCGTAGTCCCGTAAACAACGCTTTTGTATCTCTCATCGAAACGGTTAAGCCAAAATCAATTGCCGCACCTTGCCACCCTCGCCAAGCTTGTGGACCTACAGGCATCGTTCCTCTGGAAGGCTTTAACCCGATAAGTCCACAAAAAGACGCTGGAATCCGAATTGATCCTCCCCCATCGCTGGCACCAGCCAATGGTAGGATACCAGAAGCGACAACTGCTGCTGCACCACCACTTGAGCCACCAGGTGAATAATCTGTATTCCAAGGATTTCTAGCTGGACCATAGATCTGAGCATCGGTGATATTTTTAAAGCCAAATTCTGGTGAATTTGTTTGTCCTAATGGCATAAGACCGATAGATTCCACTTGATTGACAAAGTTGGAATTTTTTGATGCCCGTTGTGTTTGAAATAATCTGGAGCCAAAAGTTGCCAGCCAGCCTTTTTTCTCTTGACCAAGCATTTTCAGCGGGAATGGTACACCATGTAGCGGATGGTCTGATTTTTCATTGAATTGTCTCTTCTCATCCAGTACCTTCTCAGGCTCGAAAGTGACTAGAGCATTTAGTGCAGGATTTTTTTCATTGACTTTTTTTATGATATCTGCCATTAACTCCTCATGACTCAACTGTTTGCTTTTCAGTTGCCTTGCTAGTTCGATTCCATCTTTCAAGTGTATCACTCCTTTTCTATAATTTTCCCATAACCCTTCTAATTGCACAATGATTTCGTTTGCAACCAGTGTGTCTTCTTCCGAATTTCTACTTGACACCAATTTTTTATAGCGAAGGCATTTGATTCTTCTTTAACATTCGGATATTTCGTTTAAAACGATAAGTTAAAAAAAGCGAACGTACGTATAAATCAATCCCAATCGCTACCCACACACCTGCAATTCCTAGATTCAATACTTTCCCCAACAGTAGCACACCTAAGACTCGTGTGACCCACATCCCGAAGGCCGTGCTATAGAGAGGCGTTTTGGTATCTCCCATTCCTTGTAACACACCAGCTAATATCAAACTGATAGCTAATCCCGGTTGATTGAATGCATCGATTCTAAGCGCAATAGTGATTTGCTTGATTGCCTCAGCGTCAGTTGTAAACCAAGGTGCAATATAGGGTGTGCCAAAAAACAATCCTATACCCAGTATACTTAATACAATGACCCCGTATTTAACAGCATGAAGAGCCACACGTTTCGTTTCTTCAAACTCTTTTTTTCCAATACTGTTTCCTGCTAAAGTTGCGGCTGCGGTAGCTAATCCATACGCTGGCATATAGACAAAACTTTCAATGCTTCCTGCAATCGAATGGGCGGAATAAGTTTTAGCACCAATGGCTACGATCAAGCCAAAATACAATACTTGTCCTAAGCGCATAACCAGGCGCTCTAAAGCCGCAGGAAATGAGAGCTTCAGTAATTCCTGATAATTGCTGCGTTGGAATAGTGACATGAAAGGAAAAGCTAGAACGGATGATTGCACTTTTCGATACAATAAAATAGTTCCTAAGACTCTTGCAACCAGCGTGCCGATAGCTGTTCCCACTACACCAAAAGCGGGTATCGGTCCTAAACCAAAAATCAATATGTAGTCGAGGATGATATTCAGAAGATTGGTGATAAAGCCGATTTTCATCGGGGACTTCGTATCACCGATTGCTCGTAACATACTTCCCAATAAAATCATCGTGGCAATAGCAATTGATCCGCCACCTACAATACTGAAAAATTGTAATGCATAGTCAAAGGTCTGTTTTGTCGCACCCATTAAATCCAACAGCTGCGGTCCTACCAGAAAACTTACTAGACCTAAGATTAGACCTGAAACAATTGCTAACAATAATGACTGTTTAGCAATCAATGTTGCTTTTTCACTATCTCCCGCTCCGATATTTCTAGAAATCAAAGAGGATGTGCCGATCCCTAAAGCAATAAATACAGCAATATAAACATTTAATATTGCATTGGCTATACCTATTCCTGCCACAGCAAACAACCCAATTTGTGCGATCATCAAAGAATCGATGAACCCAACAGACGTTTCCAATATATTTTCGATCGTGGCAGGAAGCGCCAACTTGATCAATTTTCTTTTAATAGTTGAGTCGTTATTTGATCCTGGCTCTCTTATATCCATCTTCCATCACTCAATTCATTTTATTATATTGGGTAATCACACGTTTTAAATGGTCCATCTCTTCCAATAAATCAGCACCTTCACTTACATGCATCAACGAATGATCGGCTTGAGCTTCCAAAAGAATCTGACTTATTTTTTGAATCGCTGATCGCGCGGAATTCAATTGGATCAAAATATCAGCATAATCTTTATTCGAGTTGACCATTTTCTTGATACCCACTACTTGTCCTTCGATTTTATTCAAGCGTTTGATCAACTCTTCGTTATGGTGTTCGATCAAATGTGACATATGATAACCTCCAAAATAGTTTTATGGGGGTACCCCCCATCCCCTATGAATATATGCTTTTGTCTATTAATTGTCAAAGAAAGCTTTTTATAGGATCAAATCCTCTCGACAGCTAAGGAAGCTTTTATCTCTACAAGAGCATACAAAAAAGAGACAAAAGCGAGGAAGGCTTTTGTCTGGTTCTGTAATATTCTGTTTAATAGATTTAGTTATTCAACGAATTTCTCAATGAAAAATGCGCGTTTTAAAATCCATTTTCATTGCAATTGATTTTTAAAACGCGCATCACATCATTCGTTTCATTCATTCATCGTTTTCAGTTTTCCACGAAACTCAGCAATCGAATCGTAGCCTTTTTCTTCCATGATTGCTGCCAATTCTTTTGTGATACGGTCAAAAATCGCTGGGCCTTCTTTATGGAGTTCAGTGCCGATCTGCAGCATCGTGGCGCCACAGAGGAGATGCTCATAGGCATCCTGCCCATTACGGATACCCCCTGTACCGATGATTTTGATTTCAGGGTTCAATCGTGTATAAAACGCTCGAACATTGGCTAACGCAGTTGGTTTTACATACTCGCCGCCTAATCCACCAAAACCGTCTTTTGGTTTTATGACCACTGAATCATTTTTCGGATCGATATATAATCCATTCCCGATACTGTTGATCGAATTGACATAAGTCAACGGAAATTGATTCAAGATCGCTGCCATTTGATCAAAATGTGCGAAATCAAAATACGGAGGAAGTTTGATTCCTAATGGTTTCGTGAAGCGAGCAAAGACTTGTTTCAATAAATCGAATGTAGCGTCAAAATCATATGCCAACTGAGGTTTTCCTGGAACATTGGGACAAGAAAGATTTAACTCTGTGATTCCTTTGAACGCACTATTTTCAATCATCGTCAGCATCTCTAAGTTTTCAGCTGCGCTCATACCCGCAATCGAAAAGAACAAAGGCTGTTTCCCTTCGTTTTCTTTCTCATAAGCTAATGCGTAGTCAAGATAATAAGAATAGCCAAGATTTGGTAATCCCATGGAGTTGATACTACCTAGTGGAACGTCAAAGTAACGTGGTTCTGGATTACCAGCACGTTCTGTGAGTGTACAACTCTTGGTAATAAAAGCTCCTGCGGATGAACGGTCCAATTCAGCCAATTCGCTGACAGTCATACAGTGGACACCCGAAGCATTCATAAAAGGATTTGCAAAAGTGTGATTGAAAAAAGTCGTTTCTAGCGTCAAGTTATTCTCTCCTTTGATAAATCATTTTTTCCAGTGTATCATTCTCTCTAAAAAATGCAACTAAGAGTTGATAAAAATCAATCCTCTGTTTCTGTGGAAAGAACCTCACCTGTTTGACTATTTAATTTCACCTTCGTTGTTTGTTTCCCATTTTCGACTTTTACTTCCCAATAAGTGGTACCTAAATCTTTATCCAGATCCCAGTCAGTTGCTGTACCTCCACCAACTTTTTCAACTGCTTTTTGAGCAGCTTCCTCCGTTGACAACAAATTTGTTGTATCTAAAGCATCTTCTTCTTTCTTTTTGCTGTCATCTGGATCGAGTTTTTCAGGCGTTTGAGCTTCCAGATCTTCTGTATTGGCATCGATTTTTACTTCATATTCATTTTGGTCATCGGCACCTTCGATCTTGTAAAAATAGCTTCCCCAATCACTATCCAATTCTAAACTCGTCACTGCAGCATCTGGGTATTTATTTTGGAAAAGTTCAATTGCTTTTGTGACAGAAACTTTGATCACTTGATTTGTCTCATTTCCTGTACTACTTTGACTGCTTTCTTTAGCAGAAGTACCTGTACTTGTTGTATCGCTTGTCTTAGTTGTCATAGTAGTAGCTGTCGTTTGACTTACAGATGAGTTCTCAGACTTTGTCGGCTGGCAGCCTGCAAGTAGAAATAAAGAAAATAACCCACAATAAATAACTTTTGTTTTCATTTTTTCATATCCCTTCTTTCATAAATAATCCGGTTTCTTTCAGTATACAGAAGAAAAAAGTAAAAGTCATTTTTATACTATTTGTTCTTTTAAATAAAAAAAGCAGCAAAGAAATCAAAAATGCCTCTCAAAAGTTGGTTCTAACTTTTGAGAGGCATTCATTTTTCTTGCTACTTTCAACGATTATGCACGGTGCATTGGAATATCATTGTTACCTGGTTGAACTAATAGATATTGGATTACATCAATATTGCTTGATTCAAAGGAAGCTGCACAAGCTTGTAAATACATATCCCACATTCGGTAGAAAGAATCACCCATTTTTTCAGTGACTTTGTCTTGTACCGCGTGGAAATTTTTCGTCCAATGTTCTAGTGTTAATTGATAATCACGGCGTAAGCTTTCCAAATCGATCAATTGAAGATCGTTTTTAGTGATATTATCGACTAATTCTGTGACACCCGGAACATAACCACCAGGGAAAATATATTTATTGATCCAAGCATTTGTTGCGCCACCTTGTTGACGACTGATTCCATGGATCAACGCGGTTCCTTTAGGATTCAATAAGTTTTTCACTACTTTGAAATAACCTTCAAGATTATCAGAACCGACATGTTCGAACATCCCTACACTGGTAATATGATCAAATGTTTCGCCTTTAAGCTCGCGGTAGTCCATGAGTAGGACACGGCATTGATCTTCAAGATGTTCTTCTTTGATTTTTTTAGTGATATGGTTATATTGTTCTTCACTTAATGTGATACCCGTCGTTTTCAAGTTATACTCTTTCGCTGCAGTAAACATCAATGTTCCCCAGCCACAACCGATATCAAGTAATGTTTCATTTTCTTTAATGAACAATTTGTCTAGTATATGGTGTACTTTATTGATTTGTGCTTGTTCAAGCGTATCTTCTGGAGTTTCGAAGTATGCACAAGAATAAGTTAATGTAGGGTCAAGCCACATTTCATAAAAATCATTTCCTAGATCATAATGAGAGTGGATATCCTCTTTGTTTTGTTGCTTGGTATGCTTCTCTTTTTTAGGAAGCCATTTTAGATAATCTTTTCCTCGTAAAAAACTATTTGCTTGTTGATAAGCATCATTGATCAATGCTTGGATACTTCCCTCAATCTCGATGCGATGATCCATATAAGCTTCACCTAACGCAAGAGATGCATTATTGGTGATCTCTTTCATAGGGATTTCTTCGTGGATATTGATTTTGATTTGGGGAGGATTACCCGTATCTCCGTATTGTTTTGTCGTACCATCCCAATAAGTAACTTCAACTGGAAGTGAGAAAGAATGTGAAAATAATTGATTGTATAAAGTCTTCTCTAACATGATTTTCCTCCTTAAAAAAAAACTACCCTATAACGTTAATACTAAAAATTAAAAGAATCAACTAAGAAGGTCTCTTTTTTTCAGAAATTTTTCTCAAAACACGTCAAATTTTCATTTTTTTCGCATACATTCTCTCATAATTCAAGATAGTTGTCACTTGATCGGCTCATCTTTAAATCCAGTCTTAGCAAAAATCCATAAAAGCAGCAATACAGCAACCGTTGATTGGATTCCTAACATCAGTACAAAATCAAAATGGACCAACCCTACTACAGCGGAAATAATTGAACCAACCCCGATCACATTCAGCATCAGATTCGCACTCTCTTTAAATGTATGAATGGAAGAGAAACGGCTTTTTCGTGTCATCCACAAGAAGAATGCAGCGCCAAAGAGGATCAACGCAGTCATGATGAACAAAATGATCCCAAGACTCAAGCTATATGAAAGGATGATCGTCGGCCGATTGCTGGCATAAAACGCTTGTTCAAGAAAGAGTTGAAATTCTTGCGGCGTAGTCACACTAGCAGGGTCAAATGAAGAAAGATAATTCATTTGATACGTTCTGGTTGTATCCCCTTCTTTTTGTTGGATCGTCCAATTGTTTTTTTCAAAGTTGATGAATGCATTTTTTTCTGATTGTTGTGCTTTTGATAGATCAGTACCAATGAGTAGTTCATCTGATTCACTAATGACCATTGGCGCTGACTTTAATTCACCGTTTACTACTTTTAATTGTGAAAAACGATCGACTCCTGGCTGATCGTTCAGAGATTCAACTGTCAAAAATTGTGCCATAGGAATTGCTTTTACTTGATTAGCGTAAAACAGGGTGACAGGCACAACCATCAATGATACTAAGAAAAGAAAGATCAAACTGAAGTTAAGCCATGAAAGCTGTTTTCTTCCTGCAAATAATTGCTTAGGTCCAATTAAAGCAGAAAAATAATTCAATGGAAATGTTTGCATATTAACACCTCTATCCTTTTGTTCCTCCAGAAGTCAATCCTGTGACAAAGTTTTTTTGTAAAAAGAAGAATAATAAACAAATCGGTAACGCAATCAAGATGGCTCCAGCGGCAAATAATGAGACCCGCTGATTCGTTACATCAGAGATGAACGTTTGTAACCCTACAGCGACTGTTTGGTTTTCTGGTGTACGAAGCAAGAATTTCGCTAACATGAAATCACCAAATGGACCCATGAACGCCCATAAAGCTTGAACCGCGAGCATCGGTTTGACCAACGGCAAAACGATCTGCAAGAAAATACGGAAATGTCCTGCTCCATCTAATTTAGCGGATTCATCTAAATCGATTGGGACTGTATCGAAATACCCCTTCATCAACCAGGTATTCATTGGGATTCCTCCCCCGATATAGATCATCGTCAAGAACCAATAGTGATCTAATGCACCGAGTAGAAACGCCATCACATAGAAGGCGGTCAATGCAGCCATCGTCGGAACCATTTGGATCACCAAAAAGAACATCAAACTTGATTTTCGACCAACGAAACGATAGCGACTATACGTATAACCAGCCAATGTCACCACCGTTACTTGGATAGCCATGGTCAAGATCGAAATGACCAATGTATTTTTATACCAAGTGCCATATAATGTTTCGCTGAATAACCGAGTAAAATTATCAAGTGTCCAATCACTCGATAAATCTAAACTGAATGCTGCAATATTTCCTGATTTAAATGCCGTACTAGCAGTGATCAGCAATGGATAAATAATGATGATCGATAGAAGAATAAGAAATAGATAGGTAAAAAAATGAGAAACTCTTCGTTGGAATTTTGCGCTTGAATTAAATTTTTTCATCGTTTAGTCCTCCATATTGAACGCATTTGTCTTTTTGAACACCAGCAAGGAGACACAGATAACGATCGCAGAAATGATCAACGTGATCGCAGAAGCCATGGAATACTGTGGAGACGTTCCTGTTGTCAATTTATAGATCCATGAGATCAGAATATCTGTAGAACCGGCACCGCCACCAACACTACCAGGACCACCATTATTAAACAGATAGATCATTGAGAAGTTATTGAAGTTTCCTGTATATTGAGTAATGAACGTTGGTGCAGCTACGAGAAAAATCGCCGGCAAAGTGATATTTGAAAATCGTTTCCAAGCATTTGCTCCATCGATTTTTGCTGCTTCATATAGATCCTCCGAAATCGACTGCAAGATCCCTGTAACCATCACATAGATATACGGGAATCCTAACCAGCCTTGGACCATGATGATTGCTACTTTTGTCCAATTAGGATCTGTTTTCCATGAAATCGCAGAAATATCGACAAATGGCAGATTGTTCAAAAATGGAATGACCTGTGTATTGATTGCTCCGACACTGTCGTTGAAAATATTCGAAAAACTCATGATAGTGATAAATGCTGGTACAGCCCATGGTAAAAGGAAAATGATCCCAAAGATCCGACGAAACTTGATGAACTTTTGATGTGCCACTACTGCTGTGAAAATCCCTAATGTGATTTGGAGCGTTGTTGCACAAAGTGTCCAGATCACTGTCCAAGAGAATACGGATAGGAATGTGTTTCGATAAGAGCTTAAGAAAAAGATACTAAAGAAATTTTTTGCTCCCACCCAGTCAATCAGACTAGCCGGAGGGATATGCTTGAAATCATAATTTGTGAATGCGGTGAACAATGTCACTAATACGGGAAAAATAATGGTAAAAATCATTAAGAGATATGCTGGAAGCGTAAGTAAATAAGGAAAACCCTCATCTCCTACATTATGTATGACTTCCTTCATCGTACGATTTACTTTTTTATTTTCCTTACGCAAAGTAGCGACTCTTTTTGCGTCTAGTAGATTCAATCCATAAAAAATGAAAAAGATGATCGTAATGATCAATTGGAGCGTTCCTTGAATCAAAATAAATAGAGAATGGTCTTCCATCGGTACGCTACCTAATGTGATCAATCCTATCAATGATTGAAACCCACCTAAAATCATTTGGATGATGAATGCTAGAAAAATAACGATAAAGACAATTCCTTTAAATCTTTGTCCATTGGCAAATTGCCCCATGCCGGGGATAAGTGATAGTAAGGTCACTTTTTTTACATTGACTTCATTTTTGTCTTGTTGCATCTTGATGCCCCCTTATACTGCTAATCTATACAAAACTTGCTGCTTAATGATCCAACTCGTCAAACGGCTATCCCTGTCTTTTGACAATAAATCAAAAACTCTCAAAATAAGAAAAACTATTTCGAGAGTTTTCTTTTTTCTCACTTCTATCAAAACGCTTCTTTTACAACTTCTACACTTTCTGATAAAAGCTTTGCTTGGAACATCTATTTTTAATGGAAAACTCTATTACTTTCTAGTGCGTAATTTTAATATTTTTGTTCGATTGCTTCTTTGATTGTCTTAACTGCATCAGTTGCAGATTCTTTTGGTGTCTTCGTTCCAGAAGCAGCATCGAACATCAAGTTTTCAGCACCAGTCCAAACTTCTGCCATTTCAGGGATGTTTGGCATTGCTTGCGCATTTTCATACTGGTCAATAACCGCAGTAGTCAACTCGTCATTTTTTGATTTTGCTGTTTCACGTGCAGTTTGGTTTGCAGGGATCTCGTTGACCATTTCAAAGAATTTTTCTTGGTTCTTTGTGTTTGTCACATAATCCAACCATTTTTGAGAAAGTTCTTTGTTCTTAGAGTAATTACTTGCAACCCAGCCTTTTCCACCACCAAATGGTTGATATGCTTCACCGTTGTCCAATGTTGGGATTTTTGCTACGCCATAGTTCATTTTATTGTCTTTATACGTTTGTGCTTGCCAAGGTCCGTCAATGATTGCTGCTGATTTGTTATCCATGAATTGTTGGCTAACGAAGTCTCCAGCACTCTTGATATCTTGCATTCCTTTAGGCCATACATTTTGGAACCAATTTGTTGCATACGTGATCCCTTCAATCGAACCAGCATTATCTAGACCAATATCAGAAGGATCTGTTCCGTTATCACCGAACACATAACCGCCGTAACCAGCTAATAAGCCATAAGAATAATAGAAGTCTGTCCATTTCGCTAAGAAGCCGGTATTTTTACCTGATTCAGATTCAAAAGCAAAACGATCATCTTTTGCTAATGCTTCTAAGTCTTTGAATGTTGTTGGTGCTGTTTCTACTAGATCTTTGTTGTAATAAAGTACCAATGTTTCAATAACTGCAGGTTCTCCGTAAATTTTGCCATCGTAAGTGACCTGAGCTTTGTCTGTTTCGTCATAATCCGCTTCGTTCCCTAGTTTTACTTCTGCTAGGTGTCCTTGTTGACCTAAAGCACCGATTCTGTCATAAGCTGCCATCATTACGTCTGGTCCTTTTCCTGCAGGTCCATCAAGCGAAAGTGCTTCCAATTGTTCGAACATGTCTTTTTCGACTAATTTGATTTTTACATCATTTTCTTTTTCAAAATCACCTTTGATTTCATTGATGTAATCTTTGTACCCAGAATCGACCGATACCGTTAAAGTCTTTTCGTCGCTTTCGCTGCTGCTCGTTGAAGAACTTCCGTTACCACAAGCTGCTAAACCACCTAGAATACCAAGTGACACTAAACCTAACCCCAATTTTTTCACATAGTTTTTCTTCACTTTCTTTTCCTCCGCTTCTTTGGATTCGTTGCTATATAAAAAGTATACTGTTATAAAACTACCTTTTGCAAACGCTTTCTGTATGTTACCGGTAACAACTTATTCACACATAATCAAAAATCCATATTGTTGGATCTCTGCTTTGCCATCATTCAGCAGTTCGCTGTTTTGACTGAATATAACTTCGCTTTGTTGCTCAATGAGGTACGCTTCTTGTCCCTGATTGAAGATGGCATGGATTTTTTGTCCATTTAATTCTCGTGAAAAATGGATGACATTTCGACTGTCATCGACCAACTCCCAACAGGTTGTTCCATTGATCAAAATCTCAGATAGTCGTTTACGCAAATAAATCAATTCTTTAGTAAATCCATATAATTCCAAATCCTGTTGTTCTTCTTCCCAGATCATACATTTACGACAATCTGGGTCTTCACCGCCAGTCAAGCCGATTTCTGTGCCATAATAAATACACGGTGCCCCTTTTTGCAGAAACATGAATGTCAAAACTGACTTCATCAGCTCTTTATTCTCCTGACATAATGTCAAGATTCGAGCAGTATCATGGGAATCTAATAGATTGAATGTTCCCTCATTGACCTGGTCTTGATACAACATTTGCTGATGATTCATTCCACTTACCATTTGCTGCGCACTGATCTTTTGCTTCACAAAATAATCTTTTATAGAATCCGTATAGGCATAGTTCATCACTGCATGGAATTCATCTCCTTGTAACCAAGCTTGTGAAGAATGCCAGATCTCACCTAAAATATAAATATCCGGTTTGATCGCAGTTACCGTTTCATGGAATTTTTTCCAAAAATGATGATCGACTTCATTCGCTACATCTAGGCGCCAACCATCGATATCGAATTCCTTCACCCAGTAAGCCGCTATTTCCAGCAGATATGCTTGCACTTCTTTATTTGCTGTATTCAACTTCGGCATGAAAGGCGTAAACGCAAACGTGTCATAAGCTAAGTTCGCCGCAGTTTCGGGGATTTCCGTCATTTGGTACGTATCTACAGGGAAAGAATGGATATGGAACCAATCTTTATATTCAGAGTGTTCCCCGTTTTTCACGACATCTTGCCATTGAGGCGAATCACTACCGATATGATTGAACACCGCATCAAGCATGATTTTCATTCCTTTTCGATGCGCTTTTTCAATCAATTCTTTCAACTGTTCTTCCGTCCCGAATGCGGGATCAACTGCGAAATAGTCGATAGTATCATATTTATGATTCGACATTGCTTTGAAGATCGGACAAAAGTAAATCCCATTGATCCCTAGATTCCTCAGATAATCTAGATGATCGATCACCCCTTGAAGATCCCCACCAAAGAAATCATCGCGGTCAGGCGCTTTACTGCCCCAAGGCAACGTACCTTCAGGATCATTACTAGTATCGCCATTTGCGAAACGTTCTGGGAAAATTTGATACCAAACAGTTTCTTTCGCCCATTGTGGAACTTTGAAGCGATCGATCTCATGGAAATAAGGAATGCGAAAATAATAATTTGCCTCTGCTAAAGTAGCTGGCTCGTAAGGGAAAATACCTTGATCTCCATAAAAACACTCCATTCCATCGATTCCAACGATATGGAAGCCATACTGTAAGCGTCTCGTATCACTCGTTTGTTCGATCTCCCAATAGTCATGTACGAGTGTACTCAATCCTTTTTTCATTGGAACTTCCTGTAAATACCATTTCTTAGACGTAATGGTATAAGGATCGCCACTGATAACATAAACTTTTTTAACATCGTCCTTACTAGTACGCAGACGAATTCGAAACGTATCTTTTTCGTACAAAAAAGCATATTCACTTTCTGGACGGTGATAAATTGCTGCCGTATTCATATATTTCCTCCTTTTTTTAAGATTACGTTCTCACTATAAAAGACCGAAAAGAAAAAGACAACGCTTTCAAAAATGTTATCGGTAACAGAATTTAATTTGAGGAAAAGAAAAAAAACAGTTCCAAAAAGTGAAAAACCACCTCTCACTTAATGAAACTGCTTCGTAAATTCCTATGAAATCGAACTTCTTTTCAGTCAATGTGCCATAACTCATTTGAAATGGAGGTATCAAGGGTAAATGTAACTCGAGAAGTTTTGCTTTTTCAATTCTCATTTCTTCTCTTCACCATCCATTCACTCACCACCAATTCAAACGAATTAGGCTGTTCGGTATGGATACAGTGACCGCTCCCTTGAACAACAACAAATTCAAAACGGTCTTTCTTTGTAACAACTTATCACCCGATTTCTCTAAATTTCCAATTATATTCTCCGGTAAAAAACAGTATTGGTATCTATAGGGAAGTGAGTAACAGCCAATCATTTTTCTGTTTTCCCGTCCCTATGTACTACAGACTCATACCAAATTCGAAGCGCTTTTGTTTCCTCCTTCTTTCTCTATCTTTTTTGTTACTGATAATTCATTTTCTAGCAAAACCTGTATTTGCGGAAAAGATGGAGCAACCTTCTCAAGTAAATGATCCAATATCCGTACCAAATATTACACACGATCCAAAAGTTTTTTAAAAGGCTTATCTTGCGTTTTCACTGTTCGGCCAACGATCAACTCTTATTTCACTTGTTTGATCCATTCAATATCCAACCATCAAATCCGCCTAAAGAACCTCTTTATTCTGATTGTTTTGATCGAAAGGCGAACTACTGAAAAGCTCTGGTTGTTCTCTTCTTTAACTTGCAAAACAAAAAATCTTTTAAAAAACTCTTTTTTGGACTACTTATTTTGTATGACGTTCCTTAACTTTAGCTCGTCTGTTTTTCCCTAGCCTGATTAATCCAAATTGTCGATTTGATGTTTATCAAAAAAGTGTGTTCCTTTTATTTCTTTAAAGAAACTTCCTCCACTTTTTTCCATTATTTGTCCTTTAACATTTCTTAGAAACTCCTCTTGACCTAAATAGAGATAAGATAATAAGAGCAAAAAGTTAGGCATATCCAACTTAAATGTTAATCTCTTGTTAACTTTTAGAGATTATTAGGTTATACTAATAACATAACAATAAAATTAAAATAGAATGAGGAAGTGAATGGATGAATAATATAAAAAAAATCACTTGGACTTACATAAAAATAGTCTTTGCGTTAACGATCTTAGGGGTAAGTATCAATATGTTCTTAGGCCCCCATCATATTGCAGCAGGCGGCGTAAGCGGGCTTGGTATCCTCTTAGAATCTGCATTAGGATTTGACCGTGCAATGGTCATCTTGGTACTGAATATCATTATGCTAGTATTGGCTCTTCTTTTCTTAGGCAAACAACCTTTCTTCAAAGTTCTCTTTGGAAGTCTTGTCTTTCCACTGATCATTGCCATCATTCCTGAAACAATGATTACTCCTGATCGTTTGCTCTCGGTCATCTTCGGTAGTGCCATCTTTGCACTCGGTGTAGCAATTTTATACAAAAATAACTCATCAAGCGGCGGTACAACGATTCCTCCACTGATTTTCAAAAAATATTTCCATTTAAATACCTCAATTGGCCTATTATTTACTGATGCTGTTGTCGTTTCCCTGAATTTATTCGTCTTTGGATTTGAAGAATTCTTATATGCGATCCTCTCTATCGTCATCACGTCAATCGTCATGTCTTATATCGAAACAGGAACGAATCGAAAAAAATCGATCATGGTCATGAGCGAAGATTCGCTAGAAGAAATCAGACGCCGTTTGAGTGCGGAGATTGGGCGGGGATTGACTCTCTTGGAAGCTAAAGGCGGGTATAATCGAAAGTCGAAAGAAGTGTTACTGATTGTTGTCACTGATCATGAATTTTCACGAATCAAACCATTGATTGAAGAAATCGATCCAACTGCATTCGTTATCGTCAATAGTGTAGCTGAGGTAATGGGTAGTGGTTTTACGTACCATCCAATCGAGTGACCCTGATCCATAAGAGCATGAGACAAAAGTATGAAACACTTTTGTCTCATGCTTTAAAAACGAATAAACGGTAAACGGTGGGAGCAGAAACAACTCTTTCTTAAATAAGCCGAAATCCACAACAATTTGAAAAGCAATCTTCGTGAATTTCTTCTTATTTCTCGGAATCAAGTACTTCTACCCCAGCCTCTTTTTTAAGATTACGCGTTTATTTTGAAGTTATCCCAAAAATCTTTTTTCCAATCTTTTTCTCCTGATCGTTTGCTGAACGATCCATACGAAATAGTATAGACCTAGATTCCTGAAGCAGACGTTACTGTTTTGGCAATCTGGGTCTTTCTTTAGCCATTCTTGTCTTTCTCCAAGCTATTATGTTTCTCCCACTGACCTTTTTAACGAGTACTGAAATCTTTTAGTTTGCTCTTTTCCGTTTAGTTGTATACAATTAAATTGTACACAACTAAATTTAAAGGAGTGTTTCTTATGAAAAAAATGTATTCTACAAAAATGATCAATACAGGTGGACGTTCTGGAGAAGTGCATAGCCCTGACCATTCATTCGAATTAAATATTGCTGCCCCTGGACGTCGTGTCGAAAATGCGACAAATCCGGAACAATTGTTTGCTGCCGGTTTCAGTGCTTGTTTCAACAGTGCGTTGGAATTGATCAAAAACCAAAAAAACATTGCTGGAGCTTCTACTATCAGTGCACAAGTGTCATTGTATGCTGAAAACGAAATGAGCTTTGTTTTAGGTGTCGAAATTGAAGGACATGTTGATGGTCTATCATTAGAAGAAACACAAGAATTATTGGAAGCAGCTCACAAGGTTTGTCCTTATTCAAAAGCAACAGCAGGAAATATCGAAGTGACCTTGACAGCCGTTGAAGGCTAGACATTTTTAAAAAAATCAGCTATGCTAACAAAGGATTCTAATGAATGGGGTGAATGAAAATGGAAGACTTATATTTAGAAAATCAGTTGTGCTTCCCTTTGTATGCAGCCTCAAAAGAAATCACCAAATATTATACGCCACTATTGAAACCATTAGGACTAACCTATACGCAATATTTAGTAATGCTTGTCTTGTGGGAAAAACATCAAGTGACGATGAAAGATTTGGGTAAAATCCTTTGTTTAGATTCTGGTACGTTGACACCAGTGATAAAAAAGCTAGCAGAAAAAGAATATCTTACACGGGCAAGAGACACTTTAGATGAACGGATCGTTCGCATCAGTTTAACGGATAATGGCAAGTTTCTAGCAAAAAAAGCAGAAACGATTCCATCAGAGATTTTTGCTCATCTTCCTTTAGAACCTGATGAATTAGTCCTTTTGCAAAAACTAACAACTAAAATGGTGAATAATTTTCGTCATACTACTTGATTTGAAGTTACTGCTGACTTTTTGTATAAATTGTCAGCAGTTTTTCTTTCTTATTCTTGGAATCCACACTATAATCAATTACATAAGCTATTATTTCATTACACTTGGAGGTTGTTGTGTTGTCTGTTTATCAGCGTTTCCTGGCGAATGAAAAAGTTCGTCGTTTAACTGTTTTATTATCGATCATCGTTGTTCTCTTTCTTGTAAGGAGCATGATCACCACTATTTTACTTACCTTTATTTTTACCTATCTGATGATCCATTTAGTTCAAGTCATCCAACGATTTGTGAAGGTTCCGACCGGCGCATTGACGATCATCATTTATGCCTTAGTCGTTTATCTGATCTATCTTGCATTTACAAAGTATATCCCTGTACTGATCCATCAGACATTCGACATGATCCAATCAGTGATCAATTTCTACGAACATCAGCCGAAAGATGCTGACCCTGTTCTCTTGTATATCCATAATTACATTGAACGAAACGATTTTTTTGAGCAACTACAAAATGGTGCATCGATCGCATTAGGCTATTTACAAGATATCGGTAAGTTAGCCGTTGCTTTTGCCATGTCATTCATCTTAAGTTTCTTCTTTATGATCGAGAAGAAAAAAACAGTTGTGTTCTCACGATTGTTTTTAAAGAGTGAATTTGCTTGGTTTTTCCAGGATATCTATTATTTTGCCTATAAATTCGTCAATACATTTGGCTTGGTTTTAGAAGCACAATTCATTATTGCCTTACTGAATACATTATTGACGACCGTTGCCTTAGCCGCTTTTGGTTTCAACCAATTATTAAGCTTAGCCATCATGGTTTTCTTTTTAAGTCTGATCCCAGTTGCAGGTGTGATCGTTTCATGTGTTCCTCTTTCGTTCATTGCTTATTCTCAGGGAGGGATCAAAGATGTTGTCTATATACTTTTAACGATCTTAGTCGTCCACTTGATTGAGTCGTATGTCTTGAACCCAAAATTGATGTCAAGCAAAACAGAATTACCGATTTTCTACACCTTTATCGTTCTATTAGTTAGTGAACGATTCTTCGGCGTCTGGGGTTTGATCGTCGGAATTCCGATCTTCACTTTCTTCCTTGATGTCTTAAAGGTGAAGGAAATTCCTCAACACGTCACAAAGGAAACCAATCCCTGACCTAGCGCTTATTCGTATTTAGAGTGAGGTCGAAACAAAAGTCGTTTAGGTTTGAGAAATTAGAAAAAAACGAACAATACGCTTTTTGTATTGCTCGTTTTTTTTTTGATATTTCCGAAAAAATTGACTTTTGGGCGCCGTTTATTTGAGAGAGGCTGGGACAGAAGTGTTTAACTCCGAGAAATAAGAAGAAATGAACGAAAATTGCTTTTTCAAATTTTTGTGAATTTCGGCTTATTTCCGAAGGAGTTGCTTCTGCTCCCGCCGTTTATTCGAGTGTTTGTAGCAAAACTGATTTTTAAATTTGTTCCACATCCACTCTTTTTTGATCATCTATTTAGTTATTAGTGGAAAAAAATGAAAAATCGTCCTATGATTAAATTACCATCATCAAAGGAGGCAATGTACAATGTGTACATCGATTACTTATTCAACGAAAGATCATTATTTTGGTCGTAATTTGGATTTGGAGATTTCTTATCATGAAGTGGTAACCATCACTCCTAGAAATTATCCATTTAAATTTCGGAGAGTGACGGATATCCCCACCCATTATGCATTGATTGGTATGGCAACTGTTGTCAACGACTACCCTCTCTATTATGAAGCAACGAATGAAACAGGTTTAAGCATGGCAGGACTAAATTTCCCTGGGAATGCGCATTTCTTTGAAGAAATGTCCGAAAAAACCAACATTTCTCCATTTGAGTTTATCCCTTGGATCCTAAGTCAATGTCAAAATGTCTTCGAAGCAAGAGCATTATTAAAGGAAATCAACTTAGTCAACATCGATTTCAGTGAAGACTTGCCACTTTCGCCTTTACACTGGATGATAGCAGATCAAAAAGAGTCGATCGTGGTCGAGTCTACAGTTGATGGATTGAAAGTATATGATAATCCTATTGGTGTATTGACGAACAATCCTACTTTTGATTACCAACTCTTTAATTTAAACAACTATCGACATGTCTCTACTCATACCCCAGAGAACACTTTTTCTAAAGATCTAGAGTTGACTGTCTACAGTCGCGGCATGGGTAGCATTGGTTTACCAGGTGACTTATCTTCTAGTTCCCGATTTATCAAAGCTGCTTTTACCAAACTAAACTCAGTTTCAGGAGATTCAGAAGCCGAAAGCGTTGGGCAATTTTTCCATATCTTAAAATCGGTGGAACAACAAAAAGGGTTATGCGATGTTGGAAATGGTCAATTTGAATACACTATCTATTCCTCTTGTTGCAATATGGACAAGGGAATCTACTACTATACGACCTACACAAATAGCCAGATCACAGCGATCGATATGCATAAAGTAGAGTTAGACGACTCAAAATTGTTCACCTATCCTTTAATTGAACAAGAACAAATCAACTACCTCAATTAAACGCGAAAAAAAGAGGCCAAGACAAAAGTCATTTAGGTTTGATAAATTTCAAAAAAAAAACGAACAATACGTTTTTGTATTGCTCGTTTTTTTGAAATTTCCGAAAAACTTGACCTTTGAACACCGTTTATTTGAGAGAGGCTGGGACAGAAGTGTTTAACTCCGAGAAATAAGCAGAAATTCACGAAAATTGCTTTTCAAATTTTTGTGAATTTCTGCTTATTTAAGAAGGAGTTGCTTCTGCTCCCGCCGTTTACTCGAGAGTCTATAGCAAACCTGATTTTTTAGATTTGTCCCACATTCTTCATAACATGTTCCATCTTTTACAGGCATTGTAAATGTAGCCTTTTCTTTTCAAAAGCTTCGATTTTAGCTCTGTAACATTCATGAGTCAAAAGTTTCCCTTTAACAAAGGTTCATTCTTATTTTCTTTTTAACTTCAAAATCGTGAATCCTAGAAGTACTAAACCAACAGGTATGAAGAATAAATTGGATTTTTCTGCTGTTTTAGGCAATGTTGATTGACGATCAGATAAAGAAGGATTTTCTTCGTTTCGGTAATTTTCATTACTATTATCATTCGCCTTTTCATTTTTATCGATTCGAATCCGTGGAACTTCTTTTACGTTCGCATGTGTATTTCTATCAAAATCTTGTGTTTTGATAATATCATTATTTATGTTTTTCCCATGACTATTGGCCTTTGAATGATTCGTATTCTCAGGAACTTCTCTGTTTGTTTCATCAGAAGGATTCCCATCAGTTCCCGTTTGGGGCGGTGTTGTTTCTTGACCATGCCCTTCTGGTGTTGTGACTTCTTGCCCTGGCTCTTCTGGTTCTGTCACTTCTTGTCCTGGTTCCTCTGGTTCTGTGACCTCTTGTCCTGGCTCTTCTGGTTCTGTCACCTCTTGTCCTGGCTCTTCTGGTTCTGTGACTTCTTGTCCTGGCTCTTCTGGTTCTGTCACCTCTTGTCCTGGCTCCTCTGGTTCTGTGACCTCTTGTCCTGGTTCTTCTGGTTCTGTCACTTCTTGATCCGGTTCTTCTGGTTCTGTGACTTCTTGTCCTGGCTCTTCTGGCTCTGTCACTTCTTGATCTGGTTCCTCTGGTTCTGTGACTTCTTGATCCGGTTCTTCTGGTTTAATCGTCGGTTTATTTCCACCGACATTGCCATCTGTCTCTGGGATCTCAATTAGATCTTCGTCCCCTGAATCTATTGACGCTTCTTCAATCGTTTGTCGTTGGCTATATGGTGTCAGATGTTGGTTATCAGAAGGAGTACCATCTGCTACTTTAACTGTAAACAGTGCGGGCTTTGTTAATGATCGATTAAGTGTTACAGTAAAAGAAAAACTTGCTGCTCTTTGATTGATTACAAGTGAACTAGGATCGTACCCAATCGTTAGTGCTGGATCAACCCCTTCAAATAAAACACTTGATTGTAAGATAGGTGCTAAATCTCCTGAATAATCGACCGTTGCATTTACCGTGATCGTTTCGCCAACGGCCACTTTCATAATACCTGAATTTGTTGGTAAAAAGATATCTTGTAATGTGATACGATTGACATTCGCCCAACCTGGTTCTGTTGAACGTATGGTTATGGGATATTGTGGCGCAGCTTCATCAACTTGTGCTGCGTCAACTGGTACTGCTAGACTAGCTAAAACAACAGAAGCAAATAAAACGTTTAAATATTTCATGCTCTTTCTCTCCCATCTTTTTTCTTTATTACTCACAAGGAATAAGATAATACAAATTGTTAGGAGATTTTTACTGTCTTTTTGTTTAAAAACAAGAAATTTTCAGTAAAATTATTCAAGATCATACCAAATGGAGGAACGCGATGCAGACACAAGAAGCAATAAAAAAGTACTTATTGAAGAAAAAAAACGTGACCAAACTTGATATTTTCCTTTTTCTATCGGAACACCGTTTTTTTATTACCACACATTATCTAGCCGATTATTTTGATATGTCTGATTCCAATCTTTTATTGTACATCCAAGAACTTGAACAAGACTTCACTACACTTGAATTCGAAGAGATCGCTATCGTAAAGCAGAAAAATTTTATCAAATTAGCTTGTGAAGAAATCGATATCGCCAAGTGCTACTATGGACTACTAGGAAAATATTGCTCAGAATCTACCAATTACCAAATTCTAACTGCCTTACTAAGCGAGAATGGCAATACGATGACTAGTCTCAGCCAACAAACGAATTACAGTCCTTCCTATCTTTATTCCAAAATGAAGACAGTGAACCAATTTTTAGCATTATACGGTATCTCCTTCAAATTTTCGAATAAAGGAAGAAAAATCCTTTCTGGAACAGAAGTACAAATACAATATTGCTTTTTAGATGTTTATTGGAATATATTCGCCAATACTTCTTTTCCTTATTCCAATGAACCGGAACAAACAATCGCTTACACTCTCAATGCTTACTTCAAGAAGGATTTGTTGATCGCCTTGAATGGCGGCATGATCGACAAGCTGTACTTACTATTAAAAATATGTCAGGAGAATTTTCCAGCTACTACTTTGAAAAATGTTCAAAAAGAATTTACGGAACACGGCTACATCGAGTATTTAGTGGACCCTGTTTTCGATTTGCTTCATCCCAATTTGCCTATTGGTTATGAACAACGTATTCTGATCAATGTTTTAGCACGGTTAGCCATATCTAAAATCGAGAGCGACGAATTGAGCCAGTACCAATATGAACTATTATTGAAAGCCAAAGTTCCCCATATTATGTATTGTAAAAAAATGGTTGAGGCCTTCGCTACTCATTTCAGCTTGAACATACCAAGAGATCAGCAAGCCTTATATACGATGAACTTTGCTCGTAATAAAATCTTTAGTACTTTTTTGAATCACGATCAGCCAAATACACCTCTACCGACTTTTGTGTTGTATCAAGGCAAGAAAAATTTTACTGTCTTGCAAAATGAGATCGAGCGATTCTACCTGCAATTCAGAGAAGAACACCACCATTATTTACCTGAGATTCTCGATCGTGAAAATGTCCAATGGATCGTGGAAGATTTACTGCATCTTTATGATCGCTTTAAAGCACAACCCACTATCGTTATTGGGATCAATTACACAAAAGACTTTTACGTAGGTAAAGATCTATTGGTAAAAATCGAGCAAATTTTTTCTTCAGATTCAATCATCATCCAAAAGTACTATATGGAAGAATGCGATATCATCGTGAGTGATTCCCCCCTTGACCATCTTTCAAAAGATATCAAGAAAATCTATTTGTTAGATGGGATCGTTTCTCCAAATGATTGGAAAAGGGTCGTAACGAAAATCGCTGAATATATCTTTGAATTAAAACAAGAAAATGACTATAGTATTTGTCCGTAAAGTGTTTAGTCAAGATCCAACTTGCTTGATGACTGTATTTTTATCGCACCTTTTTTAGCGAAAAAATTTAATATAACAAAAAAACATTGACTTATTCTCTCTTTCTAAATTATATTTATTATAAATAAATAATTATTATCGGAGGTTTTATTATGTCAATGATCGGAAAAAAAGTTGAAGAATTTACAGCACAAGCTTATCGTAATGGAGAATTTATTGAGGTATCAGAAAAGAACCTGATTGGAAATTGGAGTATTCTTTGCTTCTACCCAGCCGATTTCACCTTTGTTTGCCCGACTGAACTTGAGGACCTACAAGAGCAATACCATGAATTAAAATCACTTGGCGTAGATGTTTTTTCTTGTTCAACGGATACCCACTTTACCCACAAAGCTTGGCATGACACATCCGAAGCTATAGGTAAAATCAATTATACGATGATCGGTGATCCTTCTCATCACATCTCTCGAATTTTTGATGTACTAGATGAAGAACAAGGACTTGCCCAAAGAGGAACGTTCATCATTGATCCAGATGGAATCGTACAAGCAATGGAAATCAATGCAGACGGGATTGGACGTGATGCAAGTACACTGATTGATAAAATCAAAGCAGCTCAGTATGTCCGTACGCATCCTGGAGAAGTCTGCCCAGCTAAATGGAAAGAAAGTGGCGAAACATTGAAGCCAAGTTTTGATCTTGTAGGAAAGATATAGAGGGTCGTAAGATGTTAGATAAAGAAACGAAGCAGAATCTCGCCCACTATTTAGAGATGTTAGAATCTCCCGTTATTTTTTCAACAAGTACAGATGACTCTAATGATTCAAGAAAGTTACTTGAGTTCTTAAATGAGATTGCCCAGATGACGGAAAAAGTGACAATCGAAGAGAAAAAGTTGTCTCGCACGCCAAGTTTCGAGATCAACCCATTAAATGGAACTAGCGGGATCGCCTTTGCTGGGATTCCTTTAGGTCACGAGTTTTCATCTTTTTTGCTTGCCCTACTACAGGTCAGTGGTCGTCCTCCAAAAATCACGGATTCTTTAACACAACAAATCAAGCAAATTCAGCAGGACTTACATTTTGAAACCTATGTCAGCTTGACTTGTCATAACTGTCCAGATGTCGTCCAGGCATTAAATATTCTGTCTGTTTTGAACCCGACGATCCATCATACGATGATCGAGGGCGGTATGTACCAGAATGAAATCACTGAAAAACAAGTGTTAGCAGTACCTACTGTCTATTTAAATGGACAAGAATTTGCAAGTGGACGTATGACACTTGAACAAATCATTGAACAGATTACAGGTCCTCAAACAGTTACGCCATCTAGTGAGTCAACGCCTTATGACGTTTTAGTTATCGGTGGTGGTCCAGCAGCGAGCAGTGCAGCCATCTACGCAGCACGAAAAGGTATTCGTACTGGTCTTGTAGCTGATTCTCTTGGTGGCCAAGTGATCGAAACGTTGGGTATTGAAAATATGATCGGGACGCCTTACACAGAGGGGCCGCAATTGATGAAACAAGTTGAAGAACATTTGCGTTCTTATCCGGTGGACATTATGACCAATCAGTTAGTGACCTCACTTCAAAAACAAAACGATTCTTTTGCTGTTTCCTTGAAAAGTGGTCAAAAATTAACAACAAAAACTGCTATTATAGCAACTGGCGCACGTTGGCGATCAATCAACGTACCTGGGGAAAAGAAATTTAAGAACAAAGGTATCGCCTATTGTCCTCACTGTGATGGGCCATTGTTCACTGGGAAGGATGTTGCGGTGATTGGTGGCGGAAATTCCGGGATTGAAGCTGCCATCGATCTGGCAGGACTAGCAAACCATGTTTACGTATTGGAATTTCTTTCTGAACTAAAAGCAGACAAAATCTTGCAAGATAAATTAGCTACACTTTCAAATGTGACCATTTTATTAAATGCAGAAACACAAGAAATCACAGGAACTACTCATGTCGACTCAATCACTTACAAAGACCGAGCTACTGGGAAAAAACAAACATTGGATGTTGCTGGTGTCTTTATTTTGATTGGATTGGTTCCAAATACAGAATGGCTTTCAGCCCCTCTTGAGATGAACGAGCGTGGAGAAATCATTGTTGATCTGCATGGAGAAACATCGATCAAAGGATTATTTGCTGCTGGTGACTGTACAAATAGTTCCTATAAGCAAATCATTATTTCAATGGGCTCCGGTGCAACTGCGGCTCTCGGAGCATTTGATTATTTGATGAGGAATTAAGAGCAGCTAATAGAGCTAAAAAAAAGAGGTCGAGACAAAAGTCGTTTAGGTTTGAGAAATTGGAGAAAAAGCGAACAATACATTTTTTGTATTGCTCGCTTTTTTTAAATTTCCAAAAAGACTGACTTTTGGACGCTATTTATTCGAGGATCTGTAGCAAAACTAACTTTTAGATTTACTCCACATTCGATTGCTCCACTTTTGTTCCAATTGCTTATCCACTTCACTTTTAGTCGTTATCCTACCTATTCTTTCCACACTCCACTTCTTTTGTTTTTGACCTTCTATTCTTTAAAAAGAAAAATCCTCTTTACTACCCTTTCTTCATGTAAATCAATATAATGAAGGAAAAGGAGAAAGGAGAACCTATGACAAATAAACTTTATAATATGCCTTTTTCTACTGTCTATCCTCTCTATATTGCGAAAGTCGAGAAAAAAGGACGTTCAAAAAACGAAGTTGATCAAGTGATCGAATGGCTGACTGGGTATGGACAAGATGCGTTGAGCCAACAAATACAAAATAAAGTCGATTTTCGTACTTTTTTTGCTGAAGCACCCCATTTGAATCCTAAACGTGATTTGATTACAGGACTCATTTGTGGTATCCGCGTAGAAGAGATCGATGAACCACTTATGCAGAATATTCGTTATTTAGATAAATTGATCGATGAATTAGCTAAAGGAAAGAAAATGGAAAAAATCCTTAGAAATTAAAGGCTCCTATAAGTTATCATTTGGTAAAAACAACTTTTCCAGTTAGAATAGAATCAAAGGAGGTTTGTGTTATGTTTGATATGGTGCGAAAGAATTTCCAACGCTACGCTTTTCTACGAGCAGCAATTTACATTATCGCCGGTCTGGCTATTGTGATCAATCCGACTGCGGTCTTTCACTTTATCGGCTATCTGATCACTGCATATTTTGCATTACTTGGGTTGATAAATATTTTAGAAGCGCATAAAAATAAAAAACAAACAGGTGATTGGGGATTTGGCTTGGTAAGTGGCATCATCTTTTTGATCATTGCCTTGATCGTTCTAGTTTTTGCCTCTGCTATTGTATCGATCTTACCAATCATTCTTGGACTAGTGATCATTGCAAATGGACTATTTCAATTGTTCTTTGGCCTAAATACTAAGTCAAAAGGTTGGAGCTTATATAGTGTCTTGCTATTGATCGGCGGATTGATCTTATTATTCAATCCCTTCAAAAGCTTGATGTTCCTTTTCCAAATTTTTGGCGCTATTTTGATTTTTATGGGTATATCAGAAATTGTTAGTTTTTTCCGAGTACGTAAAATGTATTCGTAGGTTTCTCAAAGAAAGCAAAAAAGCCTTTTGCACCTTTCGTGTTTAAAGGTTTTTTTGTTGAAATAGAGAATTTTTTCTTGCTTTTTAAATAATATTTGTTATTAAACAGAAGTTTGATTATTCGATTGAAAGGATTGTTCTATTTTATGGAATTCATCGGTATTCTATGTCTTATTTTGATTTCAACGACTATTGGTTCACATGTATCAAGACGAATCGGTATCCCAGCAGTGATCGGACAGTTATTAGTCGGTGTGTTACTTGGAGAAGCTGGGTTAGGCTGGGTCCATCCTAGTGTATTAGTCCATGATTTTTCTGAAATCGGGGTCATCTTATTGATGTTCTTAGCTGGTCTAGAAAGTGACCTTTCTTTACTGAAAAAATACTTTAAGCCAGGGATGTTCGTCGCGATTTTAGGTATCTTGTTCCCTGTCGTGTTTGGTTGGTTGACAGGAGAAGCGTTCCAAGTTTCCAATAATGAAGCGATTTTCTTCGGAATCATTTTAGCGGCAACTTCAGTGAGTATCTCCGTTGAAGTATTGAAAGAATTGAACGTTGTCAACACGAAAGAAGGCTCGACTATTTTAGGCGCATCTGTCGTTGATGATATTTTAGTGGTCTTGGTGCTAAGTTTTAGTTTATCCTTTTTGACTGGGGAGTCTTCCAGCAACCTTCCCCTTCCGCTGTTATTGGCTGAACAAGTCATTTATTTCATTTTCATCTTCTTATTGGTGAAATGGATCGCACCTTTTTTGATGTCCTTTGCTGAAAAAATTTACGCGAATTCGGCTATCATCATCGTTTCATTGGTTATTTGTCTAGGCATGTCGTTTGTTGCAGATTTGATTGGCCTAAGTTCTGTCATCGGCGCCTTTTTTGCAGGTATCGCTGTCAGCCAAACGAAAGTCAAACACGAAGTTTATCATAATGTTGAAGCGTTAGGTTACGCTGTATTTATTCCTGTCTTCTTTGTCAGTGTTGGATTAGAAGTTGATTTTTCAAACTTTGGCGAACAACTTCTATTTATTCTTGTATTGACAATCATTGCTATCCTTACAAAACTTTTTGGAGGCTATTTAGGCGCAAAAGTAGCAGGTTTTTCAACAAACAGTTCATTGATGGTCGGCGCAGGAATGATTTCTCGTGGTGAGATGGCATTGATCATTTTACAGATTGGACAGCAAAGCAAATTGATCGAGCCTCACTATTATTCTCCACTTGTCATCGTTGTTCTGCTAAGTACTTTGATTTCACCTTTAGTGCTTAAACATTTCACGAAAAAAGTGCATGAAGTATAGCAAAGCGCCTTATAGTATATTATGATTAGGGAAATGGATCTTCGTTAAACTAAAAGAAAAAAGAGGTTGCTCAATGGACAAGAGAATAAATCTGATCAGTGAGATGCTTGATTTAGCAAATGAAATCACTTGGTTAAACAAGCCGAAACTTGAAGAGGCCATCGAGGGATATCCGCTAAATGAAATCGAGTTGATCGAGAAGATAGCGAAACTTCCTGAACCCAATGTCACAAAATTAGCAGCTGCCAGCTACCTGACACGTGGCGCTATCAGCAAACAAACAAAGAAGCTTTTGGCAAAACAGTTAATTGAAAGTTACCAAAAACCAGAAAATAAAAAAGAACTATATTTTCGTTTAACGGAAGAAGGTAAGCGGCTGAACGACCGACATCAGCAGCTTCATCAAGAATTCCTTAAAGAAAATGAAGCCGTATTTGAGCAGATGTCTGCAGATGAATTCGATACCGTCTTCCGCTTTATCGGACGTTTCAGAGAACAGCTAAAAAAAACCGCAAAAAAAGAGGACTCAGCCATTTAAGGGTTGAGTTCTCTTTTTTTGTTGACAAGGAAACAAAAATCATCTACACTACTATTTATTTACTAGGAAACAAAAAAACAAATAGAGGAGCATTCTTTTGACAACTATACAAACAAAACATTCATTGATCTTTGGTTTCACATCTGTCTTCATGGTGGGGCTTGGCTTAACGCTCATCACCCCTGTTGTCCCATCGTTAGTCGCATCTTATACCACTTCACCGCATCAACAAGCGGTGGCAGTTTCATTGCTGACTTCCGTCTATGCATTTGCTATGTTTCTAGCTAGTCCTATACTTGGTGCTTTAAGTGACCGTTTTGGACGAAGAATCGTTTTGATCAGTAGCTTGATTGGGTCTTCCATTGGCTACTTGATCTTCGGGTTAGGTGGTGCGTTATGGGTGCTATTTTTAGGTAGACTCATTGAGGGACTGACTGGCGGTGAGATTTCCGCGATATTTGCATACTTCGCAGATATCACCACTGAAGAAAATCGAACAAAATATTTTGGTTGGGTCAGCGCAGTTGCAGGTATCGGAACAGCTATGGGGCCATTGATTGGCGGTGTTCTCAGCCATTTTGGTTCTGCGGTCCCGTTACTTATGGCTTCCCTTCTTACATTCATCAATGCAGTCTATGGTTATTTCTTGATGCCTGAAAGCTTGAACAAAACGAAACGGGCTTCTAAGATTTTTTTAGGACAACTCAATCCATTCAAGCAGTTACGATCGATTTTTTCCATTACCTCGTTGAAATGGTTCATGATCTGTGGCTTTTTTATTTGGTTACCTAATGGCTCGCTACAGGCTATTTTTGCTCAATTTTCGATTGATACCTTTTCTTTGAAGCCTCTCGCAATTGGCTTTACATTTTCTCTGATGGGCATCATGGACATCTTCTCTCAGACTTTCATCATGCCCCTACTCTTGAAGTACCTAAAAGATCAGCAGATCCTCCAGTTAGGGATCAGTAACGAAATCATTGGGTATGGTTTGATTTTTTTATCCGTTTTTATTCCGAAAGTCTGGATTTTCATCTTAGGAATGATCTTCTTCGGGTTTGGTGACTCCATTTTTGGCCCTTCCTTCAATGGGCTGCTCTCCAAAAAAGCAGCTGCTCGCGACCAAGGAAAGATCCAAGGCGGCGCTCAAAGCATCCAGGCGTTGGCTAGAGTAATCGGCCCCATTATCGGTGGACAACTTTATGCCAGTATCCATCATGGACTACCCGCGCTTATGGGTATCTTTTTACTAAGTTACTCTCTCTTCTTATTAAAGCAGAAAAGTCATTCCAATTTGACTTCCTATCAACGATAAACAAAAAAGCTTCGATCAATCAAAGAATATCCCTTGGTTGACCGAAGACATTTCCAATCATTACTTATTAGATCAAGCGGATCGTATAGCTACTAAGCTTACTTGAACCTAAAGCCAATCAAGGGAACAACCAGTCATCGGTTAGTCTCTCATTACAGCTCTAGTTACGGTCAATGACTTGGTTTTATTGATAGGTTTGATTCAAGTATTGCAACAGTTCAGGGGCCCGTTTCGTTGCAGAATCCCCTTCTTCTTTATTTTCTAGCATGCTGACCATCAAATAACCATTCGTATCTGGATTTACAGCAAACAAGAAGCTATTTTCCTGGCCTTTTTCATCTTGTTTTTCTTTGATTTCTGCTGTACCAGTTTTTGCAGCGATCGGGATATTCAGTGAAGCTAATGAATGGGCCGTTCCATTTACATCTTGGACAACGTCCTTCAAATCTGGGATGATCGTTTGCACCGCAGATTGGCTAATGACATTTTTCTTATCTTTTGTTTCATGATCTAAAACCAATTTTGGATACACAAGCGTTCCATTATTGGCAAAGACAGAGTACATCGTTGCTTGCTGGATCGGATTGATCAACAGCTGCCCTTGTCCATAGCCAGTGTCTGCTAACAAAATGTCTGAGTTGAAACTTTTCTCATTAGAGATTTGCGCGGGATTCATACTAAGCGGTAGATCTAGTTCTTCGCCAAATATAAATTTATTCAACCCATCACGGAAGGCCTTTTCGCCCATTTTCAGCGTTTCTTGTGCCATATAGATATTATCAGAATATACTAACGCATCTTTTAGATTTACCTGAGGGACATCACTCACCCGTGTTACTTGATACGAACCCCATGACGAATCTTTTTGCCATTTCAACCCATTGATTGAAAGAGATTCTTCTGGATTGATCGTCTGATTATCTAAACCGATGGCTGCGGTGATCATCTTGAACGTCGATCCAGGAGCATAGCCTGTCGCAAAACGACTGATGAATGGTTGGTTCTTGTTTTCTGAATATGCTTTATAGTCTTCCTGAGAAATACCATTGGTCATTTTATTTGGATCATAGCTAGGCGAACTTGCTAATACCAATAAATCTCCTGTTTTTGGTGAAGTCGCAACAGTCGATCCTGGTTTTCCCCCTAAGCTATCATAGGCTATTTTTTGTGCATCTGCATCAAGAGTTAATTTGATATCCTGCCCGTTTTTTACTTCATGATCGATCAACACTTTTTTCTCTGTACCATTTTCATCCGTAATACTTAATTTTCCGCCATTCGTTCCTCTCAGCTCTTTATCATAGGCCATTTCTAAACCAGATCGGCCGATTTTCCCATTACTACTTAATTCTGCATTTTTCTTGATATCTTCGGCAGTGATTTCTCCAATATAGCCGACCAACTGGGCAGCTGCTTCGCCTAATGGATAATAACGACCGTCAACTTCTTGAATAGTGGCACCACTAGGTAGTTCTGGTGTTTCACCATCGATGATTTTTAGGGGAACAAAATAGTCGGGTTGTACCCAGCTTTGAGAAATTGCCTGATTGATTTCCTCTTCAGTCAAATCAAACGCTTTAGCGATAGCTGTGACATTCGCTGTTTTTTCTTCGCCTTCTCCTAGTTTACCTGGTACGATCCCTAACTGTTTCAATTTGCCAGTTGTCGCCAAAGGCTTTCCATTACGATCCAAGATATTCCCTCGTTTTGCTGTTTCAGCGGTCAAGCTTACTTTATCGTTGCCTGACATTTGAGGGAAGATCAAATTAGGTTGCCAGTTGATTTTGGTTTGATCATTTTTTTTCGATAGAGTCCCTTCATAAGAAAGATCCTTTAGCTCTCCTAATGTAGTATTCATTTTTGCTTTATAGTCAAATGTATACGTGTCACTGTCTTTCTTATCGATTTTCAGATTTGAAACTTCGATTCCTTTGACATCGACTGCACCATAGATATTTTGATATTTCTCCAAAACTTCTTTTTTTGAAAAGCGATTCTTGCCTTTATTATCTACTTGGATAAGTGCTACTGCTTTTTCATAGTCGCCCTTATTTAGCTCTGTTACAAATTGTTGGATCGTTTTTTCACTGGCTTTGACTGCCTTTTCTTCTTGTTGATGCTGGTAAAGAAAATAGCCGCCACAAGCCGCTGCAAGAACCAGAATAACCCCGCCACCAACAATCAGCCCTGTTTTTTTCTTTCGATGAGTATCACTTCGTTTCATCTTTTCCCTCCACTCGTCAAATATATTCCGTTCCATTCTAACACAAGAAAAGAAGCTAGAACATAGCTTTGATTGCTTGTTCTAGCTTCTTTTACGAAAAACTTACTAATCTAAAAATTGCTTGAGAGCTTCTTGATTTTTGGTCAAATCTAATTCCAATACACTGCCAGAAGGTGTATCGTTATTGAAATCCCAACTTCCATCAACAGGGACAGATAACGTAGCTATTTTTTTGTCTTCATTCAAAAAATCAAGTCCGCAATCGATCAATACGCTTTCCGGTAAATTTGTTTTGATGCTTCCTAATAATTTACCTACCGCTTTTGGCAATTTGAGAATGGAAGTCACATCTTTAAGCTGTGAAGAGAGAGCCTTGATCACTTGTTGCTGCCGTCTGATACGGCCAAAGTCGCCTTCTTCATCTTCTCTAAAGCGTGCATATTGCAGCAATGTGTTGCCATCCATGGTTTGCTCCCCTTTTTTGATATAGACCTCATCTAAATCCAGATCTTTTTCTGCGTTGATCTTCACACCATCTGGAAATAGTTCGTTCACACAATCAATAAAATCTTGGAAAGTGATGCTTGCATAATAAGGAGCTTCAAATTTGAAGTTTTCCTTTAAAGTCTTATTAAGCAGATCCACGCCTCCGTATGAATAGGCCGCATTGATCTTATTCATACCATAACCGGGAATATCTACGTATGAATCACGCATGATCGATACTAATTTTGCTTCTTTTGTTTTTTGGTTATACTGTGCCACCATCAAAGAGTCCGAACGCCCTTCTTCTTCTTTGGATCGAGCATCTGAACCTATCAATGCAACATTGATGATCGTAGGTACATCTTTCGCTTCTACTTTTTGGACACCAGCTGATTGGTTCCCAGATGAGAATCCATGAACGAATTCAAAAGAAAAATAGCCGACTACGATGGCGATCATTGCCAAAAAAACTAGAATTATTTTTTGAAATGTTTTCATTTCATATTCCTCTTTCTAATAAGAATCTCTTACTTGAAAAATCGATCGTTGTCCTTTATGATAATCCAAGCTGAGAAATTCTCAGTTCTTCTTTTTTAGTACTTTGGGTCGATCGAGCTGCAACTCGTCGACCTGTTTGTTTCTTTGCGTTTGTCTAGAGGTGATATTCAGACTTAAACCAACTGCAAAAGATAAAATGAAATAACTCGTGCCACCATAGCTTACGAAGGGCAATGGTACTCCCGTCATGGGGATCAAGCCTAAAATACTTCCGACATTGATGCTTGTTTGCACGAGTAACCACGTACCGACTCCGATCAAAATCAAACTTGCTTGCTGATTTTGTGATTGGACACTCCTTTGAAAAATCCTAAAACACATCAGAAAAAGCAATAGTAATACAAGCAACGCCCCAATCAATCCGAATTCTTCTGCAATGATCGAAAAAATAAAATCTGTTTCAGATTCTGGCAAATAGCCTTTTTTTGTGATGCTGTTTCCTAATCCGCGTCCAAATAACCCACCATTATAAAGCGCGTAATAAGAATTACTCATTTGATATCCTGCCCCATGTTCATCGAGGAACGGATCATGGACCATCGCAATACGGCTATAGGCGTGTTCAAAAAAAGAGGGTAACAGTCCATGTTTTTCGAATAATATTACCAGTCCTGCCATCAGGATCAGACCAGCAACAGAAGAAAAGATAAGCACTACTCCTTTTTTTATTGGAATCGCTGCTGCCCAGATCATTGCTCCAGCAATTGTTAAGATCATGATTGCCCCTGCTATTTTAGGTTGAAATAAAACAAGCAGCGCCATTGTGCCAGCGAGTAATAGCGGCTTATGGATCTTATCTGGCACCTTGTCGCCATCTCTAAAAAAACGGCTAAGGTATAAAATCAAAAAAATCATTCCCAGTTCAGAAGGCTGGAACTGAATCCCTCCGATAGATATCCATCGTTGCGCTCCATTGACTGTGACAGCGAACAGACCAACTTTCATCATGAGCAATAGTAAAATAGACACCATGATACCATAGTTTATTTGTTTAGGTTTCAGCAGTATGCGCAACCTGACAGAAAATGTGAACGCAATCATGCACCAACTAAGCAGAATAAAGCAGAATTGACGAACAAACAGACTCTTCGGATCTTCTTGCGTCACGAGCAGTCGATACGAACTTGCGCTATAAATTTCTAAAAGACCGACAATTGACAAGGCCATATATGGACCTAAAATCAACCAGTCGATCTTTCTATTTTTCCACATCGCATTTCTCCCTTCTTTGACACAAGTTAGGTGAACCACGAGCGGGTAAGCATCAGTTATTTAAGCACAAGAAAAGGTCAGAAACCTTTTCGAACAAGAATTCTGACCTAGCATCATCTCATCGTCCGAGTTTTAGCACTATACAACGTAAAGAAAAATCCTTAGCTATTTGAAAAAGCCTTAATCCGACAATTCCTGTTTGACCCATTGGCGTCTTTCGACGTTTCTGAGCAATAGCTTGTGTTTGTATAGGAGCCTCACCTAACAAGGTTATTACTATTTTTATTTTTTACAGATTAATAGTAATCGTCTGATCGTTTTTACGCAATAAATTCTGGGATAAAAAAACGAAATTAAACAATCTTTAAGATATTTATTCATCAGTTGAACTCTACATAAAAAAATTCCTCTAAGATACTATATATGTTTTAGTGCTTAGAGGAATCGCTTTTCACTTTTCGGAATAAAAAGAACTATTTTACTTGTTCAATAGATTGAACAGCCCGCCGATCGTTTGATCTTTTAGTGTGACTTCTTCCCCATCGATCGTTGCTTTGATGACTTTGAAATGGTCTTGTAATGGTGGTACTTCTAGGTATTGACCTTGAAGAAACTCATTTACTGATCCATATTCTTTTTCCATTGGTTTTGCATCTTCTGCTACTTGATAATAAATGTTTAACATGTTAAAGACCCCTTATCTATGGGATAACGATTGTTACCCTTTTATAAATTAATTTATTTTAGCATAAACAAAGAAAAATAACAGCAGTTTTTTTACCCAACAGTTAGTCTGGTCGTGCCAACGTGATGATTTCACCAATCGTAGCATAATCACTTCCAGCAAGCCGGCTGATTGCATGAAGCGCTTCAGGATCGATCCGTCCTGTTTCTGGATCATAAACCAATTCATCCAAGTGATACGCTTCAATAGATAGCAAAAATAGATCGGCGGTCGTAACTGTTTCATTTTTGATTTCTACATGATCGTAAAGACTCGTTTCAAAGGTAACTTTCGCCTCATTCAGAATCGGGATCGGTGTATTCTCTGACTTTCTTGTCGTTAGATTCGTCAAGGCCAGTTCACTTTCGTCGTTTGGAAGACTTGCCGCTGTTTTGTTCACTTCAAGTAAAATTTCTGCATCAAGTACTTGGATCACCGCTTTTTTTCTTCCTACGATGTTTCTTGCAGTATCCTTCATTTCACCATCTTTTCTCTGGATTGCTAAGGATAACATCGGTGGATTTGAACTCACGATATTAAAATAGCTGAATGGCGCAATATTCAACACCTCTTTGTCAGAAATTGTCGATACGACGGCTACTGGTCTAGGAATCACCGAGCCGATCAATAATTTATAATTTTCTCTTTCAGATAATTCTGAAGGCATACGTGTAATCACTAAATCCCCCTACTTTCTTTCAATAATTGCTTGTACGTAGCAAGTCAACGTTGCTTTTAACTATCTATGAAGGCTGTCTCTTTGTCAAGAAACTCTTCCTTTTAGCAAAAGCAACGTATATTTTTAGATGCTCAATACTTCCCAAGTATAATAGTTGCCCTCATGTATATTTATCCATATGATAGTTAAAAGGAGGCGCTTTTATGAAACGTTTCTTCATACTATCACTCTTGGGCCTGAGTCCCTTGTTTCTCAGTGTTTGTACTCTTGATCCCCAAAAAGAGAACTCCCCTATTTCACAAACAACAGTAGTGACTTCAAGTACTGCTCAATTAGAATCTAGTCAAACAACAAAGGAGGAAACAGTCATGCCGATTGTTCCAGAAAGTTTATTACAAGCTGTCACTGCCAATGATCTTCAACAAGTACAAGAATTATTGAAAAATCCAGACTACCCTATTGATGAACAAAATGAAGCTGGTGAAACTCCGTTGATGATCGCTACTCATCTGAATCAGCTTGATATTGCAAAGACATTGATTGATCATGGAGCGGATATCAATCAACAAGATGGGATACAAGACAGTCCTTATCTCTATGCTAGCGCGCAAGGGAAAACAGAAATTTTAGACTATATGTTAAAAGATGGCGAACCAGATCAGCAAATCGTGAATCGCTTTGGTGGAAATGCACTGATACCCGCTGCAGAAAAAGGCCATTTAGAAAATGTCAAACTACTCTTAGCAGATGAACGAGTAAACATCGATCATCAAAACAACTACGGGTACACAGCACTGATCGAAGCAGTCGCTTTGAGAGATGGTTCTGCTATCTATCAGGAAATCGTTCAAGTATTACTAGATAACGGAGCAAACAAGGAGCTACGGGATAATTATGGAAAGACAGCTGAGGACTATGCTAGAGAATTAGGTTATTCACAACTATTGACCCAATTGACCACTACTTCCTAAAGAAAAAAGAGATTTTTAGATAAAAAGAACAGCCCATCAAAAGGTTTCTTTTTGAACCTATGGTGGGCTGCTCTTTTCGTTACTTTAAAGATATTTTAGAATAATCCTGCTTAATCTTCACTTATTATGAGCCTACTGTCTTATTTAAAAGTTTGTTTACATAATAATTATATTGTAAATATCATGTCGTTATCTACTTCTCTATTCATAAATAAAAAAATGAGATAAAAGTAATCACTCACTTTTACCTCATTTTTATTTTTAAACACTTAAGAAGAACAGCAGTCACCAAAAAGTAAAATTGGACAAAAATCAATGAGCCAATTTCTAGACTTCCTCTTAGTTCTTAAAGTTCTTGACTCGTTGCTCTACGAATAGTACCACTAATACTATTTAGAAAGTACTTTTTGTGTATCTTCAACGATTTGCGCAGGCGTTAAATGATAACGTTCGTAGAGTTCTTGCGTTGGAATGCTATCAGTAAATTCTTTTTTAGAACCAAAATTCAAGACATTGACAGAAGAATCACCATAATAACGGCTGATTTTTTCGCCAAAACCACCTGCCAGGCTACCATCTTCTAAAGTCACAACTACTTGATGGTTTTCTTTTAACTGATCCAATGTTTCACGATCAAATTCTGTGATTGTTCCAGGATTGATCAATGTTGCATCGATCCCTGCTTTTTTGAATTCTTCCACTGCTGCTTTTCCAAGTTCAAGGAACCCACCTAAAGCCAAAACAGCTACAGTTTCACCTTCATTCAACACTTGGTACGCTGGTGTCGAGTAATCTTTGGCAATTGATTCACCATGTTGTACGCCATGTGTTGGAATTCTGATTGCTACTGGTTGTTTTGTTTGCGTCAATGCCCAGTCAAGCATTGAAAGTAGATCTTCTTTAGTTGCAGGTGCAAGATATTTGATATTAGGGATACTTGAAAGATACGCAATGTCAAATGTTCCTTGGTGTGTACGATCGCTTGCAGAGATCGTTCCACCCCCAACCAAAATCACGGCTGGATTTTCATTGATTGCTAAATCATGTGATAATTGGTCATACGCACGTTGTAAGAATGTGCTTGATTGGAACACTACTGGACGAACCCCTTGTGAAGCTAAAGCTGATGCAAAAGTAATCGAATGCTGTTCCGCGATACCTACGTCAAAATAATGATCTGGATGTTTTTTCTGATACTCTTTCAAACCAAACATACCTGGAATTGCCGCATTGACAGCAACGATTGGTGTCTCACTATTCGTTGTTTTTTCATCCAAGTAGGCAATGATTGCTTGATTCAACGTTTCGCCAGTTGCTGGATGTTTTGCTTCACCAGTTGCTAGATCAAAAGGAACATGCCAATGGTATTTCATCTTGTTTTCAATTGCAGGTCCATATCCGTGACCTTTTTCAGTATGCACATGAAGAACGATTGGATGATCGATATCCTTGATTTCTTTAAATACTTGGATAACTGTTTCAAGATCATTTCCATTTGCTACATAACGGTAGTCAAATCCCATCGCTTTGAACAAGTTATTGTCACTTTGACCATTGCTTTCACGCAATTCTGCCAAATTTTGATACAAGCTACCGTGATTTTCATCAATCGACATTTCATTGTCGTTGACCAATACGATCAGATTTGAGTCCAATGCTCCGCCGTTATTCAATCCTTCGTATGCCAAACCACCACTCATTGAACCATCACCGATAAATGCCATCACATTTCCTGTTTCATGTTTCAAATCACGGGCTTTTGCTAAGCCTACAGCCAAACTGATAGAAGTTGATGTATGCCCTACCGTAAAGTAGTCATGTTCACTTTCATGTTGATTAGAATAGCCTGTAACTTCATGATAATGTCCTTCTTCAAAACCGTTCTTACGGCCTGTCAGTAATTTGTGTCCGTAAGATTGATGGGACACATCCCACACGATTTTATCCTTCGGTGAATCAAATACATAATGAAAGGCAATCGTTAATTCAGTTACTCCTAGGTTAGGACCCACATGTCCACCGACTGCGCTATCTTTCTGTAAAATCATTTGACGCATTTCATCAGCTAATAACGTCATTTCTTCAATTGTTAATTGTTTAACGTCTGCAGGACCATTTACTTTGTCCAATATACGTTCAGTTGTAGTCATGAATTGTTCTCTCCCTTATCAGCTACTTATTCGCGCTGCTTTTTGCAAGAAAATAGAGTTTCTAGCACAGGAATCATTGTACTACTTGGAGTCAACTCTAAGTCAAGGGGATTTTCAAAAAAAATAAAAAAAGAGGAGCGAATTTTCTAGTAAGTAAACATCTATATGTAACTTTCTAAAATTTTCATCAAACAGCTGTTTCTCTTTTCATTGTGAACACTTGCGGATATTATGAAAACAAGGAGCCTGTCTCTTCATTTTGGTTCTGAGCTTCTTCTGTATAAAAGTATCCCATTCTCCATCTTTGCTACTATAAATATTTCCTGAAGACTTAAAGGTCCTTGGATCTTCTATTGATATAGCTGCATCAATACAAAAAGAATATTCCCAATGTTATGACCAAACTCATCACTAAATAGAAAAGTTTTGTCTTTCGCGACATTTGCGATTCCACGTCATTCCCACCTTTCTATAGTTTATTTATGTACAATTCGCTTTTAGCATGTTGATTTTCTGTTGTTGTGAAGGTCTCCCGAACATACTGAAAAAGCATCATGAACGACAAAAATCTTCGGCAATCGATAAGTATCAGATGCGTCCATACTATTATTAGAAGTAAAAATATTGTTTGCAATGAAGACAAAAAAGTCCAAACGACGTCTGAACTCTTTCTATCCATAGAGAAGGGCGTGGGACAAAAGTGGGAAACACTTCTGTCCCAGTCTCCATAACTGTCTCGATCTCTTCCACCATAGGATTAAAAAACTTAGTGTTAATAAAAGGTTAAAAAATAAAACCGTATCCGCATTTTTTTTAAGTACTAAGAGTTAAAAATTTGCGCCCAAATAATCTAAAGCCCACTTTCCCCCTCATCTCTCTCCTCAAATACCTGCTTAGCAACTGTCACTGCATTTAATACTCGGGGAAATCCCACATATGGAATGGCTTGGATAAACGTTTCAATGATTTGTTCTCGTGTCAAACCAACATTTAGCGAACCATTGATATGAACGTATAGTTGCGGAGCTGTATCTCCTTGAGTTAGTAAGCTTGTAATAGTAATCATTTCCCGTTCTTTAAGATTTAAAATATCACGGTCATAGATATCACCAAAAGCAAACTCAATGATATAGCGGCCAATGTCTTGTGGTAAACCTTCTAGTGAATCAATCACCGCTTGTCCAGCTTGACGATCAATCTTCTCCAAATTCTTCAATCCGTCATTAAAACGTTCCGTATTTGTCATAATGGTACCTCCTTAAAGTCCACATTATTTCTTGTGGTTGAAATAAGATTAAATGCTGGAGTACTGTCCATGTCAATATTTTTTATTTTCACCATTGACAAGCAACAGTAATGAGAGTAGCCTACGACATAAAATACAGCAATGAGAATGGAGCGAATCCTATGCATTACTCGATTGGTAAATTTTCTAAAATGTGCGGACTAACGATTGATACCCTTCGCTTTTATGAAAAACAAGGACTGATATTTTCAAATCGTGGTGCTGACAATAGACGATTTTATACAGAGAAAGACTTGATTTGGGTAGAATTTATCCTCCGTTTAAAGAAAACTGGCATGACTATCAAAAATATGCAAGAATATGCGCAGCTTCGTTACAAAGGGGATGAAACAATCCCTGATCGAATCAAACTTCTATTCGATCAATTAGACTCGTTATACGAACAACAAAATCAAATCAACGATCACATTGATTTCTTAGAGAAAAAAATACAACTATATCAAGAAATGAAAGTAAACCAAAAAAGTCCAAACGACGTCTGAACTCTTTCTATCCATAGAGAAAGGGACAGATGTGTTGCACTCCGAGAGATAAAGTCGAATCCCTGAAATTCATCAACGATGATTTTTAGGAAAGTCTTTTTATCCTCTTCACACATCTGTCCCTACTACATATTCTTGCTTAATGGATCGACTTAAAAGTCCTCTTATAATTTACGAGCAAAGAAAGAGACGATCAATACAAGTATGATTGCTCCAATCAATGAAGGAACGATTGCCATCCCACCAATTACTGGACCCCATGAACCTAGTAAAGCTTGCCCAATTGCAGACCCAACTAAACCAGCGATCACGTTTGCAATGATGCCCATTGAAGACCCTTTATTTGTAATTGCTCCTGCAATTGCTCCGATAATACCACCAACGATTAATGACCAAATAAATCCCATTTTAATTTCCTCCTATATGCTACTTTTTCCAGTTTTTTTCTTTTTATTATTGTACACGAGGTTCCGCGTTATCTTTTACTTTTTGTGTTCCTTTGCTTACAGCAGATTTTGCTTTATCTGTTTGTTTTGAAGCAAATTGTCCTGTTGTTTTTGCTGCATCTGTCACTTTATCTTGGACAGTTTCTTGATCTTTTTCATACTCTTCTTGTGTTTTGATGTCTACGACGTTCACATTCACTTCGATCACATCTAAGTGAGTCATGTCGTTTACTTCGCGACTGATCAAGTCTTTGATTTGTTCGTAGATGTCTTCAATGTCTTTGCCATATTCAACAACAACGTCTAAATCAACAGCTACTTGTTTTTTGCCGACTTCTGCATTGATACCCGCAGTAACGTTATCTGTATTGACTAATTTTTCAGCGATGTTTGAGAAGAAGCCGCCGTCAAGTGTCAATAATCCGTCAACATCTTTCAATGCGTAACCAATGATCTTTTGGATGACTTTATCTTCATAAGTCAATTCACCTTTAGAGATATGGCTGTCTTCTGTGTGAGTACCGTTAGCAGTTACGTTCATGTTTTTCATCTCTTTGTTTTCCATCTTTTATTCCTCCTATGATTTAAAAAAATGATCTAAAATTTTAGTTTCTTTTAAATAAAAACCAATTCCTACGCCAATCGCAGTCATGATGATTATCAAAAGAGTTTTAAAAAAACCTACTGTAAGCCATAAGATAGCTAGTAGTAACCCAAGTCCCCCGAAAATAATCGGGAGCTTGTATGTTGAAAATAATTCTTTCATTTTAAGTCCCTCCTATTCTACTCGAGAGTGCTTGTTATCTCTAGTATTTTGCTCTTCATAGCCACTATATGTCACAGCTACACCAATATTTTGCTCTGTGCCAAGTACGTTTCTGACTTTTTGCTCGATTTCTCGCATCAATGCACTTGTTTTTCCAACTAATGAAGATGTACGTTTTAAATCGCCTTTCACATGAACGTTGATCTTGTTTTTCGTTGAACGTATTTTTACTTTCGGCGAACCAACAAATTCTTCTTCATGCAATTGTGACCGAACCAATCCTTCGATTGCTTTCTTGTCCAACGTCAGTGTACCGTCCTTTTGTTTTAGTACAAATGTGCCTTTTGATTTTGGATAGAATAGTACGACCAATAACAAAATAAACACAAGAATAGCAAAAACGACAGCTGCCCAAAATAGATATTGCTGCATATAGTAGTTTGTGATAACGAAGAAGCGAAATCTTTCCAACTGTTTTGGCATGATATACGGGGCATTGATCACAGCTACACCTAGAAGTACGGATAATAAAAACAAACTTGCGATAATACCGATTATCTTCCACCCTTTATTCATTTTCCACCTCCTACCCTTACTATACTGATGATATTTTTTCGTTATCTAAAAAAGCCAACTACCTAGAATATCGAAGCGCTACCAACCATTGCTGACTCGGATAGGCGTTTTCTCTACTTCTAGCCCGATAAACATAAATAACGAATAAACTCAAAAGTATTTTTTGCTTTTTTTCTATTGGGTATAGTTAAAGGATAGTATCCAACATTAAAAATTGCAAAGATAATGCTCAATTAATATTACAAAAAATAAATCAATTATTAGAGTTTTCTGATTATTCATCGATCACAGGATTTTATACAAAAATTAAAAACATGATGTTTTCAACGTTGTTACCCTTTTCAAAAAAGCATAAAATGAATTATACTGAAATTAGCTCATCTAATTTTTTTGAATGTGATAACCTAAAAAAAACAGATTCTTTTGAATCGATAAGTGAGGTGCTCTCATGGTAAAAAAAATCGTTTATGCCTGTATAACAACAATAATTTATCTAATTGTGTCAAATGTTGGTAATTTGTTTTTTGGTGTTTCGAAGGAATTCAGCTGGACGACTACGCTTTGGGAATCCTTTTTCTTCTTTATTTTTGTTCTTTTATTACAGAACTATCGAAAAAAGTAAGAAATTTTACAAGCTTTTTTCTCAACCAATCATAGGTACGTTTCTATTGTTGCCAAATGTTTCAACGGGTACGATCTTTAAAGAACTATTGCATCGATCAGTAGGACTACGAAAGATTTAACTATTTATTTTGTGCATATCATGCTATAATAAAGAAAGTACGAAAAATATGTTATGCGACATTTTAATTTGTTTTGTTGAAATTTAATCCCACTGGCGTAACTTCAGGGTTACAAGGATGTATTAGTGGTTAGGGAATACATTGTTTAAATGAGAAATAGTTAATCTTTAGTAATGGTTTTACAGCTTTAAATAATAATATTGATTCGTTAGATCGCCTTTTCTCAAAAAGAAGAGGCTTTCGTTCACCTCACTATTTATCGATAAACAATAAAGATATATCGTATAACGAAAAGGAATGATGTATATGAACGTATTTTTTACAAAAATAATGGTGCTTCTCTTAAATCTTGGTTTTATCCTTCTTGGATTGCTTTTAACCGTCCAAGTGACTACAAGCGCCCCCACACCTATGATTGGCAAACCCTTCTAATGGTGGGTATGCTTTACTTTATTCTTTTGAACTGTCTATTCATTGGCAGTAGATTATTCCGATTATTGACCCAAGCAGCGAATAATCAAGTCTTTTCCTCAGCCAGCTTAGCTATCTTCAAACAACTACGTGGTGCCTTACTGCTGATTGTTCTAGCTGTTTGTGGCTTATTGCCTAAGTTTTATCTTTTAGCAGATTTGAGTGATTCACCTGGGATCATGCTTCTCGGTGGTTGTATCATTTTATTCCCATTCGCTATTTATGTGTTATCGACTACCCTTTGCCGTCTACTGGAAGAAGCAATCTATTTAAAGAACGAGTCTGATTTAACTGTGTGAGGAGTGAGAAGATGGCAATAATTATCCATTTGGATGTGATGTTAGCAAAACGAAAAATGAGTGTAACTGACTTAAGTGACAAGGTTGGGATCACGATGGCCAATATCTCTATTTTAAAAAATGGCAAAGCAAAAGCGATCCGCTTTTCTACCCTCGACAAAATTTGCGAGGTCTTGCATTGTCAACCTGGAGATATTATCGAATACGTAAAAGATGAGCCAATGGAAAAATAACTACAAAAAAGCTGTTAAACTGATTCCTTAGTGTAGTTATCGAGTATAGGACAAATCTAAAAATCAGGTTGCTATAGACTCTCGAATAAACGAAAGTTCCAAAGTCATTTTTTCGGAAATTTCAAAAGAAAAGCATGAGACAAAAGTAAGAAACACTTTTGTCTCATGCTTTAAAAACGAATAAACGGAGGGATCAGAAGCAACTCCTCCTTAAATAAGCCGAAATCCACAAAGATTTGAAAAAGTAATTTCCGTGAATTTCTTCTTATTTCTCGGAGTTAAACACTTCTGTCCCAGCCTTTTTTCATTTTACAAAAATCATCAGTCATTATTGATAAAGAGCCGATTTTTCTCGATAAATCTATTTAACTTTTTCATATCATTTACTGATAGCATTCCAACTTTTTTAAAAGTTATGTTTTCTTTGCTTTTGGGTATAGCCTTTAAAGTACCAACGTCAATCCATGATTGTTTTTGTAAACCTACTTCTTTCCATTCAGTAATTGGAAAATACACTCTCTTTATTTTTTCTAACTTATTCTCATATTGGCTTGTGATTCCAAAGAACTCTACCCTATCTTTTTTATCACTAACTACCAAGATTGGTCTTCTTTTCCCACCATCTTTAAATGCTACGTATACCATCACTATTTCATTACGCTTCATCGAACCACACATCTAACTTTTCATCTGTATCTAGAACATCCACCGGCATATTCTTAGTTAGCTGTTGCAATCTGATTGCTTGCTTTTCTTCTTCACTTAGCTTTATATCTACTGGAAATTCGCCTCTAGCGACAACTTGTTTGTAAAGAATTGTAATTGCTGTTGTAGCATTTAAGCCCAACTCCTCCAATATCATTTCTGCATTCTCTTTTAGTTCTTTGTCTATTCCAACTTGTATCCTACTTTTTTCAGTTGAATTTTTCACCTTCATTAACTTTCTCCCCTTTTGAGTATTTTATACTCTTTGTAATGCCATTATACTATATTTATGATTATAATATACTCTTTTTAGCTAATTTGCAAATAATCAAATCCATAGTTCTCAAGCTTGCGTCTTCATGTTCACTTAATACAATTTCATCTTCATTAATGTTTTTTAAAATTAGAAAAGGCCACACATTTTTTTGTAATCAAATTTTCACTAGAAATGATCTTTGTGCCTAAATATATTTTAAAATCTTAAGAAGTGCATTTTGGTATCTTCTATCCACAGAGGAATTTGATAGAATAAATGACTGCCCCTCTGTACTAATTAAAGGAATATCCACTCCATCTTCATGAAGAACTTCAGAAAAATTGTACAACACAACCGTTTTAGATTCTCCATTCATTTCTGATAATTCAACTACAAATTTTCTTGATTAATTGTTGCTATAGGATCATCCGTAATTAGAAAAAGATAATAATCGACAAAATTCTTAAACTAATCTAGCCTATTCCTTGAAAGCTTTCCTGCATCAATAAATACGCTTTTAAGTTTTTAAAATTATTTGCTTTGTTCATAAATGTCTGCAAATGCAAATCTTTGGAGAGCTCATCCAGATTTCATTTTACAAAAATCATCAGTCCTTATTGATAAAGAGCCGATTTTTCCCACGGTATAGCATTCCCCAAATGGATCATTCGTCTAATTTTGGGAATGCTACACCATAAAAAAGATCTGTAACAGCTTACTTTTCAAAGAGAAAAGTCATTAACATTTTGTTGATGGAATTTGATTAAATTATGTATTTCTCTTGTCCTTGGCATAACTGAAATGCCAAAGACCGGTATATCAGAAGACTGACTGAGTGCCACTGTTGATATGATACAATCATATGTGTTTTTGAGTCTTACCTGATCGCTCAAACATCCAAGATCGTTCTTTATGAACCGATAACGATTCCCTAAATACAGCTTTAATTTACCTACTATGTAATCTGCATGATGGATACCATCCATAACTAACAACGCCTTCACTTGTTTCCCAACTTCTCTTTCTTTTATCACCGCAGGCCAATGAAACACCAGCCAGGTCACGAGTTTTTCTAGCATCTCACTATCTACTTCATCGGCTTTTTCTTCTCTTATCAAATATTTTTCTAGCTCCACTTGGATGGATTTGATAAAGGGATGGAATTGCTGAAAAAATATCCGATACCTGTCATATAAGATATACGAGCATTCCTGCCTACCAGTGCTTCCATAAGCAACTCTTTCGATTACATCAGTACGATCGGTACATAAAATTTGATATTTTATTTCCAGATAAGTGATAGCTAAATCGATGATCGCCCGAATTTGGCTCATTTTTTCATGAATCATCTGCTGATCCAACCGCAAGATTTTACGAAGAAAGGGATGGTGGATCATTTGTTCGATCTGCTCTTTATACCAGTTATCCCAAGTCTCTTTGTCCTTCCCAGATTCTTTCCTCTCTTGTTCTGCCACACTTTCGTATTGTGTGAGTGTACTTGCAATGTAAAAAAGCAATAAGTCGTTTTCTTTTTGATCTAGTTGCAGGATTCTTTCCTGAAGCTGGTGGTACATACCAAGTTCTGTCAGGAACAATCGGCTTTTTTGGCAAATGGTTGGCGAAAAAACTTCTTCTAAGCAAGTATACTTTTCTTGAAATAAACAAGCCATCAATTGAGTGATGGTTTCTTTTTTACCGATGATCTTGATTAGCCCACGTATAGTCAACTGGTGTTTTTTAAGTACCTGATTGATTTTCTTCACTATCCGTCGCAAGGTACTTTCTGAAATGAACAATTCTTCGCATAGTTCCAAATACGAGCCGTAGTGATTCAATAAAATCGCCTCTAAGAAACGGAATTCGATCGATTCCTTCAATATCGTCCGATAGATATAATCTTCTGTGATATGTGGCGCAATCGTTACAGTGACACCGACATCCCGATCCATTTGGATATGGATCTCTTTTGCGTATGAAATGATATCATTTAGGTCGTTTCTTACTGTTTTTGCAGAACAGACCAGCTTTTTTTCTATGTCCTGAAAGCGATAGTTTTCTTTTTCAAAAAGCAACTCTAATAAATGAAGCTGACGTCTTAATTTATTTGATAAAATATCGAACATGTTATTCACCGTATTCTTTCATCTTGAATAAATTTAAAAAGCACTCAATTAAAGAGTATTTCATCTAATTGAGTGCTTCTATTCTTTATTTTAGAGAAGTTTGTTCGGGATAGAAAATTATTTTTTCTAAATTCAATAAAAAATGGTCTTGCGTTACTCTACTTTTTTATTTTCTGAATGGTCTTCTTTTTTTCGTTTCTTCCAAAACATCAGGAAGCTAGCCATTGCCACAAGAACGACACCAAAGATTGAAAAAGCAGCATTTCTGGTTGCATTGGTTTTAGGAAGGTTGCTACTATTGGCAGCTGCACCACCGGTTGCATCACCAGCTCCTCCTGCAGTTGTTCCATCAGCTGCGCCATCACCGCCGTTTCCTTGACCTGCTTGGCCTTCTTCCACAACTTCAAACGTGGCTTCTGTGTCTGCTGAAAATCCACCGTATGAGCGATCTGCTTTCACCGTTAATTTTACTGTTTGCGATCCCAGTTTTGAGGTATCGATTTCCATCTCTGGATCAAGCGTGACAGAATACGCATTTTTTGGAATATCTTTTCCATTCAATTTCACTTCTTTAAGCAATGATTTTAGATCCACTTGTTCTGTCCCTTTGACCAACTTCGCTTCTGCTGGTTCAACGATGAACTCGCCTGTTGGCTCAAAGCCGTATTCTGTTACTTCATAATACGCATAATTCGAGCCATAGGTGAAGTTTCGTTCCATTTCTTCAGACATCAGTAAATTGCTATTGGAATCTGCATGATACACTTTGATGATCTCGCCAACTGTAACATTTAGCGGCTTCCCACTATTGAATCGTGAAATCGCCTGTTCGATCGTTTGGGTTCCACGGACTTCATATTTATACTTGCTACCTGAACGATTCAACACTTCGATGCCATAATAGACCTCGTTGTCATCGAATTCTGTTACCCGATTGGATAACGTAGTCTGATCGTTGCCTTGCATGGATTGGATCTGCATTTGTTCTTTCTTCTTCAATAAGCCAAATGAACCAACAGTATCCCCATTACGATTCTTCAATTGGATCGTGCTGCCCCATTTGACTTCATATGGAACTGAAACATCTCTTGCAGTCACCCCATCTGCTGTCGCTACTTTGACATTCAGCGTTTTTGGTCCAGCTGTGTTCGTATCAAATGCATCCACTTGCTCTACAGTATAAAGGTTTTCGGCTAATTTTTGACCATTGAATCGAACATTTTCAATCAATTTCGTCGGATCTACTTCACTAGGATCTTCCCCTAAAGTCAATTCTTGTGTCACTGTATCTGCCTCGATATCTGTGATTGGTTCAAATTCATGGTTCGATACTTGATAATGGGCATAATTCGAGCCACCGGTAAAGTTTTTGACCAAATCATCCCGCATCAATAAGTTTCGACTTCCTGGTTCCGCATGATAGACTTTGATGACATCTCCTTCATCGATTGTCAAAGGCTGCCCTTTGTTGAAGCCTTTGATTGCTTGCCCGATCGTCATATTGCCAGTCACTTCATAGCTGTATTTCACTTTATCTGTGGATTCAGCTAACGGCATTCCCTCGTTAACGATCACTAGTGGCGGTTCTGAAGCTACAGTAGGCGTGCTGGTTTCAGTCATTTCTCCATTTTGTAAAGTTCGGATTGCTTCAAGTGGCGAGGCAACTTTCTTCGCATCAGGATTTTCCACGACCTCGATTCGGTAATACACATCTCGTCCAAAAACATTGTTGACAGGGTTTTCCAGAACAGTCGTATCTTCCCCTTTTGTTGCTTTGATCGACCAGTTATCATCTTGATTGATCATACTGAAAGCACCCACTGTAGCATCTTCCAGTCCTTTTAAGACGACCGTACTGCCCCAACGTACTTTATAAGGCACGTCCATCTCAAGATCAGCTAATCCATCTTTCATTTCAAGGCGGATTTTAATCGTTTTATCCCCAATCGTACTTGTATCAAAATCAGATAATTTTTTGATCGTATATGCTTCCTCATCTACGGTCTCACCATTGATCCGCACATCCGCAAACAAGTCATTCAATTTTGTTTCAGTTGTTTCTACGCCTAAGAAGAACTCCTTGTTGGCAGATTCAGCCTCCATCACTGGTAACGCTTTGAAGCCATAGGCAGTTACTTCATAATACGCATAAGGTGATCCATAGGTGAAGTCTTCCGCTGATTCATTGACATATAACACAGAACTACCGTCTGTCCGTTGTGGGTGATAAATCTTGACGACATCCCCAAACTGAACACTGATCGCCTTGTTGGTGCCAAAATTATCCATGACTTGTTGCAATGTGGCACTGCCAGGAATTTCTTGAGCATACGTAGAAACTCCCTTGCGAAGGACTTCAATCGAATAGTACAAAGAAGAGTCGCTACTGATTTGTTCATCTGCTGGTGTAGCTAAACCAGTGTGGATCGCTAATTGGCGTCCAGAACCATTCGTTGTATGCAGGGAGAAGGCTCCCGCTGAATGCCCATTTTCTGACTTAAGCAAGATCGTGTTGCCCCATTTGACTTCATACGGTACCGTGATTTCTTTAGAGATATTGCCGTCTTTCGTGTCAAATTGGATTCGTAGATCTTTTTTGCCAGCCGTTGTCGTATCAAATTCGCCCAGTTGTTTTACTGTATATTGCCCCGGTGTCAATGGACTACCATTCACAGTCACACTGTTCACTAGACTTGCTCCATCAACATTTGTCGTGATGTCGCCTAACGTGAATTCCTGTGGTGCCGAATCCACACTCACTGCTAAGATCGGTGTAAGCCCCTCTTCCGTCACTTCATAGTACGCTTCATTTGTACCTACCGTAAAGTCCTTCACCACTTCGTCCATCATAAAGAGGTTTTTGCCATTCGTTTCTGCATGATAGACTTTGATGACATCCCCTACAGCCATCGCAAGTGGGCTGCCATTGTTAAAGCCATTAATTGCCTCTCCGATCGTACTATTCCCTAAGACTTCATAGGTATAGCTACTACTTACTCCTTTTATCACATCCAAGCGGTAATAGACTTGACGCCCGAGCAAGTTATTCACTGGGTTACTTAAGTTGGTGCCATCCACACCTTGAGTTGATTGAAGCAACCATTGTTTGTTTTGTTTAACTAAACTAAACGCACCAACAGTGGCATCATTCAGTCCTTTCAATACCAGAGAATCCCCCCACTTAACGGTATACTCCGCTTCGATCTCGTCAGATGACAAGCCATCTTTCGCCGTCACTTTCAATTTCACCTTTCGTGTACCTATCGTCTGCGTACTTATATCTGATAATGTTTCTACTGTGTAAAGATTTTCATCGATCTCTTGTCCATTGATTTTGACAGTTGAAACCAATTGATTTGCATCGATCGTGCGCGTCTCTTCCCCTAACAGAAGCTCTTTCTTCGCTCCTTCGGCTGTCATTACAGGGACGGGCACAAAGCCTTGAGGAGTCACTTTATAGTAAGCATATTCTGTCCCATAGGTAAAATCTTTTTCCTGCTCTCCGATCATAACAACTGAACTATTCGCTGTTTTCTCAGGATTGTAGATTTTAATGACATCATTGAGTTGAACATTCAATGATCCATTGCCATTATTAAAATCTTTGATTGCTTGATTTACTGTAAAGCGATTAGCTACTTCATATTCATATACACTTCGCTCATTTCGTAAAACCTCAAAAGAATAGTAAAGTCCATATGGATCATTTGTAGGTCCCACTGCATCTTCACCCGTTGTTGCTAGTCCCTTCGTCATGGCAATCTGGACCGATGAAGCACTCGTATCCCCAATCCGTAACGAAAAGGCACCAGCAGCGTCTCCAGTAGCCGAACGCATCAGGATCGTATTGCCCCATTTCACTTCATACGGCACAGTGATTTCTTTAGAGACCATGCCATCTGTTGTTTCAAATTTGATCCGTAAGTTTTTAGATCCAGCAGAAGTAGTATCAAACTCTTCTAATTGAGTAACAGTATACAAATTATTCGTTAATTCGATTCCGTTGACTTTGATACTCTTGATTAGTTTGGTGCCATCGATTCCTTTCGTCGTTTCCCCTAGAGAAAATTCCTGAGGCGCAGCATCAGCCTCAACATTTAAAACAGCTTCTAATCCGTGGTCCGTCACTTTATAATACGCATAGTTTGAACCAACGGTGAAATCTTTGACCAACTCGTCTTCCATCAACAGATTTTTCCCGTTGGTTTCTGCATGATAGACCTTGATCACATTCCCTTTCTCCACAATCAGAGGCTGCCCATTATTGAAGCCATTGATTGCCTCACGAATCGAACTATTTCCTGTTACTTCATAGTTGTATTTTCTGGTACTTCCATCTAACACTTCAATACTGTAATACGTCTCTCGCCCAAAATGATTATTGACGAAACCACTTAAGTTCGTTCCATTGACACCTTGGCTTGATTGGAGCGCCCACTGACCGTTTTGATTTAATAAGCTATACGCACCCACAGTAGTATCATTCAAGCCTTTCAAGACAAAGGTACTACCCCATTTCACACTATAGTCAATTTCTAGTTCATTAGAAGCTAACCCATCTTTCATGTTCAGTTTTAAACGCATTTTTCTCGTACCAATCGTACTTGTGTCAAAATTGATCAATGGTTCAACATTAAACTGATCACGGTCAATCTCATTACCATTAATCGTAACTTTTGATACCAAACTATTTGGGTCAATTTTAGCAGTATCTTCACCTAAGATAAATTCTTTTTGTGCACCTTCTGCTTCCATGACTGGTGCGGGAGCAAAACCGTAAGCAGTCACTATGTAATAAGCATAAGCGGAGTTATACGTATAATCATGCTCTTTTTCATTGATCATTACAACAGAACTATTCGCTGATTTTCCTGGATGATAGATTCTAACGATGTCGCCAAGTTGAACTGTTTTTGCTGAACCAAATCGATCCATTACTTGTTGTAACGTTGCAATATTTGATACATCTTGCGTATAATAAACCTGATTATTCCGCAACATATCAATTTTATAGTACAGCTCAAATGGAGTAGTATTAGGACCAACACTGACATCTACTGGGGAATCTAAGCCCTTTGAAGCAACGATTTGATAAGTGCCAGACGAACTTCCTTGTAACAATGAAAACGCTCCGGCTGAACCACCATTAGCCGAACGCAACAAGATCGTGTTTCCCCAAATCACATTGACAGGCATTTCAGCTGAACCTTTTATCATGGCACCACTATTCGGATGTCGATATTGTACAGTGATTTTTAACTTTTGTCTTCCCACTACTTTTGAATCCGGAATAACCGATTCAGCTGTAATAAACTGTAAACTATTTTTATCAATTGTTTCGCCTAACGAGGTCACTTCTTCTATGTACTCTCTGAAATTAGTTGAGATGTCACTAATCGTATTTCCGAGTTTAATATCATTGATATTTTTTAATTTCAACGCTAGACCGGGATGTGACAATACCTTCATAGTAATGGAAGCACTCGCCGTCCTCCCATCAGAAGTCGTTACCCTCGCCTCCCAAGTATTTGAACCAGCTACATTCGTATTTGCATTATTTATCCATTCGACTTTGTGCGTACCATGGAAATTTTCAACATTAAAATAATCGGCTGCATTCGGCATGACTGAATATTGGTAAATTTCAAATGAACCTGGTTTCGCACTTATTTTTACAGGAAGTGCTTGTACCGTTATCGGAACTGTCACATCTTCACTTCGTCCTGTTTGGTCACTAACTGTTGCAACAGCGTCTTGCCGTCCGACTTTTGTAGTATCCGGTGAGGTTTTCCACCGATAACTCACTGTACCTCTATTATTGCTGACATCAATATAAGTAGAGGGATCCGGGATAGATGTTTGATTCTGTGCTAATGTATTCGTGCTACTTTTAACAGTTGCTTTAAGTTTGCCAATCACATTTTCAGCGCTCGGAAAATTCACACTAATCGTAACAGGTTTTCGAACAGAAATGTGTCCCTTTATGATGTAGTTGTTATGTCCCCATCCATATCCATAGTAGGTATATTGAAACATTGGGATGTTAAATGTTTCTTGTTGCGGAGGCGCTATTTTCAACCTTGTAAGAATAACATCTAGCTGTCCATCCTCTAACTTGATTGCTGCGGGGTTGGTCGGTACGACATCAATATGCCAGTTTCCGCTTTCTGATACAGCAGATGCACGCTTAAGTGTCATATTTTGGCTAGCATGGTTGTGATTTCTCCTCCCAATGCTTACGTCATCTATCTCTAGGCCCGTCGTATTATTAGGCAAATCAGCCGAATAATCGTCGTAGAACATTTTAGCTGCATCACGAACAATCAACTGGGTATTCACTTGATAATTATCACTCAACGAATTAATTTTGTTAGCTATCCCATCTTGGACTGCCCTCGCACGGTTATCGCCAAGTGTCAGCTCATACTGTTTTTGTGTGGCTGTAAGATAAGCTTTTGTACCTGCTTGATCGATCGCTCCAGAAACTGGGATTGCACGCGAATATTCAGATGGCAAGCTAGGCAATGAATACGACGCTATAACATTGTTCAACGCATCGGATATATCAGGGATGGTTAAGTTTTTCTCCACTGATTGATTCGATTTCGTCTTGCTTTCCTTCTTCTCATTTGTCTCTTTTTCTTTGCTACTATCTTTACTCTCTTCTTTACTACTTTCTTCTTTACTTTCTTTTGTAGTCTTAATGGTCGTAGTCACTTTCTTGTTTGCACTGTTGTTGGTAGAGATTGCTTCAACGACAGGACCGCCTGTCTGTCCGATTGCAAATCCTAGCAGTAGTGCACTGTTAAGTAGCTTTTTTTTAGTTTTCAAGTACCTTCCATCCTCCTTTTTATACTTCAAAGTTAGTGATCCTATTGTTTCTCTAAGCGATTTATCCCTCCTTTATTCAATCAATTAATTGTTTTTTATTTCCAAATTGGTCAATCAAAACTCCTATAGAGCTTTTTTCAAATAGTAAAAAATCGTTATATTTTAATTGTTTTTATGTGATTCTATCTCCTTTACTTTTTTATATTTTAAAAAATTTCACTTCTTTAAGATTAAAACGGTTCTCTCTTTTTTGGAATGTCATTTTTTCATTCTTTAAATGGAATTATTGACAGGGGTAGTTTAAAATAAACTGGTTTTTGAGATAAAAGAGGGATACTAAGATTACTTTCTACAACACCAAGTGATACCCAAGAAGAGCAACTTTCGCTAAATAAATTCATTAGAAAAAAGAACGTACTTGCCTTTTACGACAAATACGTTCTTTGTTTTTATAGTTTTAGTCATTTGTTCTGTTATTGTACTCTAGAATCTGTATTCTCTTTTACATTTTCCGTTCCTTTATCAATCGCTTGTTTTGCCTTATCCGTTTGCTCAGAAGCAAACTGTCCAGTAGTTTTGGCTGCATTTGTTACTTTGTCTTGAACTGTTTCTTGTTTCGCGTCAAATTCTTCTTTTGACTGGATGTCTGTAACATTGGCATTGATTTCGATCACATCTAAATGAGTCATGTTTTGTACTTCTTTACTGATGATCTCTTTTATTTGTTGATAGATTTTTTCGATGTCTTTCCCGTATTCCACGATGATCGACAAGTCAACAGCAACTTGTTTTTTACCGACTTCAGTATCGATCCCAGCAGTCGTATTATCTGTATTCACTAATTTCCCGGCAACATTTGAGAAGAAACCACCATCGACTGACAATAATCCATCGACTTGTTCTAGTGCGATCCCGATGATTTTTTGGATCACTTTATCTTCGTAAGTCAAATCGCCGTTCATATGCTCTTCCTTTCCATGTCCAGCTGGAGATTGTGGCGCATGGGGTGGAACTGGTCCACCAGCTGTATGTCCACTAGGTTTTGGCAGATCATGGGGAGCAGGGTGATGGGCATCATGATCTTTATCATATTGATGTTTATCATTTTGATGTTTGTCGTGTTCGACTTTTTCTTCTACATTTGGCACAACTGGATCCGGATGCCCTGATACAGGAGCTGTTTTATTTTTTTCATCCGTGATTCCATTTGATTGGTTTGGTGTTACTGGATCTGGATGTGCAGAAACTGGTTTTCCCTGGTTATTATTTTGGTTATTTTGGTTGTTTTGGTTGTTTTTTTCATTGTTATTCATATAATGTTCCTCCTAAGATTTGAAATAATCGTCTAAAAGATGCGTACGTTTCAAGTACATACCAACAGCTACACCAATGATCGCCATGATGATAACTAGTAGTGTTTTAAAAAAACCGATCGACAATAATAATATTGCTAGAATCAAGCCAATCACTCCGCAGATGATCGGGAGCTTGTACGTGGTCATAAATTCATTCATTTCGTCAGCCTCCCTATTCTACTCGCGCTTGATCTGCGCTTCTTTTATTCGTTGGTTCTTGATAACCTGTATACTTCACTGAAACTTGAACAGGTTCATCTTCTCCGAGTACATGTTTGATTTCTTTTTCGATATCTTTCATTAAGGTTCCTGTTTTCCCAATTAATGAAGATGTTCGTCTCAAATCGCCTTTGATCCCAACGGATAGCTTATTTTTAGTAGCTTTCACGTTGACTTTAGGGGAGTCGATAAAGTCATCTTGGTTCAAATGTGAACGAACCATGCCCTCGATAGCCTTTTTATCCAGCACTAATTCTCCGTTCCCTTTTTTCAGTAAGAAACTGCGGATCGTTTTTGGATAGAAAAGCAAGATTAGTATGCCAAGAATCAAGAGAATCGAAAAGGCGATTGCCACCCAAAAAATATAATGTCGCAGATAGAAATTCGTTAAAGAAAAGAAGCGGAAACGTTCTAACTGGAATGGTAATGGATAGATCGCACTGATCAAGATCACAAACAATAGCACGGACAATAGTAAAAGCGAAACGATTGTTCCAATGGTCTTTATTCCTTTATTCATTTTTCTCTCTCCAATCTTTCCTTATAGGTTGATTGCTTCGCCACCTGTGACACCGTAAATTTGTGCCGTCACATAGCTTGCTTTATTTGAAGCCAAGAAAACGTATACTGGTGCTAATTCAGCAGGTTGACCTGCTCGTTCTAACAGACTTTTTTGACCAAATTCTGGAATTGCATCCTCAGGTTGACCTTCATCTAGTTGAAGTGGCGTCCAAATAGGTCCAGGTGCCACACCGTTCACGCGGATTCCCTTCGGTGCCAACTGTTTTGCCAAACCAATCGTAAAGTTGGCGATTGCTGCTTTCGTCGCTGCATAATCTAATAAGTGCTCGCTTGGATTGGATGCTTGGACAGACGTCGTTGTAACAATTGCACCACCAGCTGGAATATGTGGAACAGCTTCTTTAACAAGTGCAAACATCGCAATGATATTGACCATGAACGTATCTTTTACTTGTTCCATCGGAAGATCGACAATCGATGGAGAAGAGATTTGCTGACCCGCATTTAAGACCATTGTGTCTAATCCCCCAAGTTCTGCAACGACTTTTTGGATCATTTCTTTTGGTGCGGTTTCTTCTCGTAGATCATACGGTAACAGCACAACTTTTCTGCCGGCTTTTTCGATATATGAAGCTACTTCTTTCGCATCTTCTTCTTCTCCTGGGAAAAAGTGCAATCCAATATCTGCCCCTTCTCTTGCATACGCAATCGCTGCGGCACGTCCGATACCAGAGTCGCCTCCAGTGATAAGAACACGTCTGTTTTCTAATTGATTCGAGCCTTCATAAGATTCCTCCCCACAATCAGGGTTAGGGCGCATTTCATTTTGTAACGCAGGTGTATCCTGGTCTTGTTTTGGAAATTTCTCTGTATGATAAAGGTTACGTGGGTCGATTAATTTTGGTTCAGTCATAGTTATCCTCCTAAATGTTAGTAAAACTGTTATTGATTATTTCGTGTAGTCTTTTCTGGTTAGATGATATCCAACAGCCGCCGCAATAACGATTGAGGCAATCACGACGAGTAAAAACCCTAATGTTGAGTTTTTTCCAGGGAGTCCACCAGTATTCATTCCCCAGACCCCAGCAATCATCGCTGGAACTGAGATGATCAAAGCGGCTGAATCTAAATATTTCATCAGATGGTTCAAGTGGTTGTCCATCATCCCGTTAAATAGATCGCCGATACTTTCTAATAGGTCACGGTAGATCAAGATCATTTTTTCAGTCTGACGTTGTCTCAGTTGGACATCATAAAGTAAACGGTCATCCGCTAATCCTTCGACGAATGGTTTGGAGTCCCATAAGGCATCCATTGTTCCTTTCTGATCTCTCAGCGTATGATCGATATAAACAATATCTCTTTCTAAATCCGCTTGTTTGTATAACTCTTCGTTTTCCGTTGTTTTTCTGGCTTCTTGATCTAAAGAATCGATTCTTTTTTTCATTTCCTTCAATTCTTTCACATAATGGGTATAGATATCTAACACTGTGTATGCGATTACTTTTTCAAAAGAATCGATGTCCTCATGATGTTTTTCGATCAAATGTTCAAAAAAATCGGTTTCTTTTTCGACACAAGCAATCAATAGGTTATCTGATAAAACAAACGAAATCGGCGTCAAACGTTTCTCGATTTTTTCCTGTTTACTTGAGAGATTAAGTAATACCAAAGAAATCGGATGCTGCAACTTGGTCCCTGAAAGGTATTCCAGTCGAGACACTTCTTCGGGATAAGAATTCCCGATGAAGATGTCTTCTGGAAGTTGATACTTCTCGATGACTCTTCCGATTTCTTCAGTATCACTGTTGTTGATCACAAGCCAATTGAAATTTTTTTCATCTGTTTGTATTACTTTTTCTTTAATAAAGTAATAGTCCAGCATTATCAGTCTTCCCTTCTGTTTGTTTCGTCCTCAGATTAACTAAAGAAGCAGTGGCTGAGTTTGATATTGCGATCTAGCACGGTAATTTCATTTTCTAAGGTAAAGCTATTCAGCTGTTGATTGTATTCCATACTTAATTGTCTACCTAAGTAAAATTGTTCAAGCTTAGAAGTATAGATCTCTAATACTGGATGATCGATCCGATTGATATATTGGCCAAATTCATTCACAAACGGGATGATCTGAAAGAAGCTTCCTTTCGCACAGGCACTTTTCTCTCTTAAAAAGGGATCAGAATGATCAATCAAAGCTATAGCGATTTTCGAATGTTCCCCTACTTTTTCGATCAATGCTTTGGCAGCAGTTTTTGACATCGTGATTTCCATAGTCATCATCTCCTAGTGATTGTTTATTTAACAAATGTATTTCGATTACGATTTCGATTGACTTGTGCATACAATGGATATTGTGGAAACTTCTCTACACAGCGGAAAGCAGTCATGTTTGCATATTTTTCGTAATATTTTTTACTTGATCCTTTAAAATCTTTGCTCCACGGTTTCACATGTCCAGAGAAATGGATGATCGATGGGTTTTGGCGTGCTTCTTCGTATTCTTTTTCCCCTTTTGCAGTGGGATGTTTTTTCGCATTCGCCATGATGTAGCCTTGCGCATTCCATTTAGGATGAAGAGCAATCCAACGATCATGTAGTACAGCATTCAATGCATCTTGGTCATGGAATCGTAGTTTTTCTGGATTTTCTTCAATAAATTTTAGAACTTTATGTGTGATATCTTGTTCTAACCATTTTTCGACATTGATCAGCATCAAGCCAGAATTGAAGTAACGCATTGATTTTGCAGGAATCTCCATTTTTTCCAAACGTTGATGGAACCCAGCATCTTCAATAGCTGCCACAATGGCACCATTGAAATCAAGAGACCATAATTTAGTTATGTCATCTAAAGCGACCATGTCACAGTCCATATATAAAATACGTTCGACATTTTTTCCTCTAAATAATTCTGGGATGGCGATTCTGTAATATGCTGTTTCCGGAATACGGTCACTCGTTACGACATTTTCAAAGAACTCTTTGTTGATTTTCAAAAACTCTACGTCAGTATTCATACGAGAATTTTTTACTGAAAAACGCAATAATTTTTTGCTTTCAGCATCGATATTGTCGTCAACGACATAAAATCTTACAAATGTTTTTGGATCACTGTTTTCTAATACTGATACAAAAAGCGCCGCTAGATGAGGCACAAATTTTGTATTACAACTTGATACGATTGCTATTTCTTTTCTTCTATTCATTTACCTCGCCTACTTTCATTAATGCGCTATGCGCTAATTTTTTTAAATAAATCGTTGTATATGGGTGGTCTTTCAATGTGTTCCACGGTTTATCGTGTCCTGTAAAGTGAACGATAGCTGGGGAAGCATTGCCTTCCTTATACAATTTTTCGTATGTTTCATCAGGTGCAGGATGACGTTCAAAGATAAGAGATGTCTGCATGTTCCAACGTGGTTCTAATTGTTCCCAGTTGCCATACAATACAGCATTCAATGCATCCTGGTCGTGATAGATGATTCGATCCCCATTTTCTTTCAAATAGTTGATCGTTTTTTCTGTAATCGATTGTTCATTCCAACGTTCGATGTCGATGATCATCACACCAGAGTTGAAATAATATTCGTTAGAATCAATGCCCAAGCGTTTCAACGCTTTGGTTTGTCCAGGATCGATCACTGCACCGATCGTATGATCGTTCAATGATGTGTCATATAGATCAACGATATCATCCAGTACTAAAATATCTGAATCAAGATAAAGTACTTTTTTATAGTTGTATTTCGTTAAAATTTTAGGTAAAGAAATTCTCAGGTAAGCAGTAGTCGTTATATGATCACTAACCAAAAAATCTTCGTACACATCTGTGTCAACTGTCAGGAACTGGATACTTGCATTTGCCGAATGATCACTCACCGTCTGTCTTAATCCTTCTTTGCTGTATTCAGAGATTCCATCATCAATCACGTAAAAGTAAATGTGTCTTGATTTGTTACAATTGTCCAATGCTGTTGCGATCATTACGCTTAAATAAGGAGCGTAATTTTCATCTGAAGCAGTTACCACTGGAACGATCCCCTGTTTTTTCTCCATTAAAATCACTCCTTTTTTTAATCTTTTTCTAACCTTTTCTATATCTAGAATATGCCTGATCAAACGTTAAAGCAAAATATATGCTTCATTTTCAATGAATATTTTGCAAAAATAATGTTTTTTTTAGCTTTGAAAACGTTAACTTATCAAGTTTTTTGCCTATTTATTCAAAGGTATTGACCAAATTGCTACTACTTATAGTCAAATGGAAATAGAGAATTTTTTTTGAAAAAATTCATCACGCAGTGCATTTTATTTTCATTTTTGGTATTTCTCATTTAATCTTAAAATAAGCACACAACAAAGGGAGCGAAAATTATGAAATTAGCTGCAATAGATCTAGATGGTACATTACTTGATCGAAGCGGAGAAATACCAGAAAAAAATATCGAGGCTTTACAAAACTTTGACAGAAATGGTGGAATTGTAACGGTCGCTACGGGACGCAACAGCATCTCAGCGAAAGATATTTTTGAAAAACTGGGCATTGGTGGCTATCTGATCTCTTCTAACGGTTCATTCGTTGCAGAAATGGAAAAAGGAAAAATCGTCAACGTCTTGAAACGTGCGAAAATCGAATTGCCAACATTGAAACGCGCCTTTTATCTCGCACAAAAAGCAAAAATCTCGATCATTGCAAGTCGCGAGACCCAAGATGACCAATTAACATTTGATGAATCTAGTTTAGTAAAAAATGACCCTTACTATAAACAATTCCGTTTACAGAAACAGTCATTTGAAGATATCGAAAAACTACTGGAGGACCCTTCTTTAAGCTATTTGAAATTAGCTTTGACAGATAGAGATGAGAGCAAGCTGCAACAGTTGCAACGTGATTTGGCTGATGAGGGAATCGACTCTGTCTTCTCAGACCCCCACTTTTTGGAGATCACACCTAAAGGCATCACAAAAGCACACTCACTCATCTTTTTAGGTCAATACTTGGGAATCGAGCCTAGTGAGATCATGGCATTTGGCGACCAAGAAAATGATATCGCGATGTTGAAAGTCAGTGGACTAAGTATCGCAATGGGCAATGCTCAACCACAAGTGAAAGACATCGCAAATGAAGTGACAAAGACCAACGAAGAAGCCGGTGTTGCATATATCATCAAAAATTATTATTGAGTTTCACAAGGTGAATGGAGGGATCAACGTGTTAGTAATCATCGATATGCAAAACCAAGTGCTTGATCCAACGAGTGATTTTTATGTTCCAGGTTCTGAAGAATTGGTGGATCGAATTGCGCAACGCTTAGCTAAAGCTAGAGAAAATAATGAATTGGTTTTATTTACTAGAGATATTCCCATCGAAAAAAAAGGCGTAGAGGAAGAAATCCCAGCATTACAATTGATTCCGAAGCTTGCTCCTCTACCAAATGAACGAGTGATCAAGAAATACTATTTCACTCTGCCACCAGAAAAACTTGTTGAGCTAAAAAAACAGTTATTTGATCGAAAAGACGAACAGAAATCAATCGAAGTTGTTGGCATAGAAACGAATCTATGTGTCTTGTCTAATACGATTGCTTTACAAAGCGCTTTTCCAGAGGCAGATTTTTTCCTTGATCCAGGGCTGTTATCAGAAAATCAACACGGTAAAATGGCCATTGAATTACTAAAGGACTTCAATGTATCGATTCTCTAAAAAGAGGCCGAGACAAAAGTCATTTAGGTTTGAGAAATTGTAGAAAAAAAGGGTTGGGACAAAAGTAATAAACACTTTTGTCCCAACCTCTTTTTGAAATTTCCGAAAAACCTGATTTTTAGATTTGTATCACATTCTTTAAATCTTCTATCACCTTTTATTTAGTTGAAAATACTTTGACAAATCTTTCTCAAACTGCTGATTTATCAATTATTCCCGCTTATTTTACGGATTAAATAGATTTTTTCTTCTATTATATTACATTTATTCTGTACATACATTCAGTGTCTGGTCTGCCTTTCCCGTTTGTCGTGTTTTCATCACTAATTTGAGATTTCTGTTCAGTATTTCACCTATTCTTACATTTGTGGCGGAATTGATCAATAAAATACAGAATCATCGATTGTCTAGCTTCATCAATCTATTCATACTGGAAAGAACGGGATCGATCATCTACGTCCAATCATGTGTTGGTCGTTTTCCTCGTTTTTCTGCTAGCAACACTTTATTCGGTTATCTTTCACTACTATATCTATTTTATTCCGCCAAATTCCGGCTGAGTTTTTAGTGAGACAAAGCAAAAATCAAATTTTTCCATATAAAAAAAACGAAGACCAAATGATCCTCGTTTTTTCGAACTTGATGTACCCTGTAGGACTCGAACCTACGACCGGACGGTTATGAGCCGTCTGCTCTAACCAACTGAGCTAAGGGTACCTGTTAAAAATAACCTATTTTCACTATATCATGTAGATTTAGAAGAAACAATCTCAAATAAAACATCACATCTGTTTTTTTATATTTATTATTCCTCTAGCTTTCAATATTGTCACAACAATTGTATAATCTAAAAATCATGCTATTCTTATAAAAAAGGAGGAACCCTTATGCCATTTATCGCTATTCTTTTAGACCTGTTAGCCGCGGGTGCATATTTTTTACAGTTAAACCATCAAACAGAAACATTTCTGCTTGTCGGTCTTATCTTTCAAGGGATCGTTACCCTGATCCTTTGTTTTATGACAATTACCTATAAAGGGAAACGGTATGCTGCTATCCAACCTCGGCTGTTTATTCGTTACGTATCTATACGCTACGCAATCATCATTTACTCTTTTATAATAAATGCTGTTTTCTTATTTTTATACGTACTCAACTTCTTAGATATCAATCCCCTTGTCTTCCCCAAATAATATCATCTGACTCCATTTCATAGCATATTATTTGTTATGTCTCCTAGAAAATGATATCTTTTATTTAAGGTGTTTTTTTACATCGTCTAATAGACGATGTAAATGATGCTTTTTTGATTGTCCTTTTATATTTTAGCGGCTGTTTAGCAAAAAAATTACAGGAGTTCGTCTTATGATAACATTGGTTCGCCTTATTTTTTTAGTGCCGACCATCGTTCTTATTCCGGTTATTTGTTATTTCATAAGATGGAATAAAGAACGTATTCTTTTGGCACTATTTACTTTCCCCGCTTTATTTTTTATCAATAAAATACTAAACTATCAGTATTTCCAGTCAGATCAATTATTCGTTGAAGAACTGATTGGCTTTATTTTATCCTTATTTCTACCGATCGCATATTTGATTTATTTAAATAAGAAGCGATAATCGTATCAAAACGAATGGGAGGCATATCGATGAGCATTGAAGAAGCGATTTTATTAGATACATTACGTTGCAGACTAGATTTTTTGAGAAAAAAGAACAATCTGACAACTCGTGAAGTGGCTGAACAAGTAGCGATCCCTCTTGAAGTGTATCAGCAGTATGAAGAAGGAAAAACATGTCCAAACGTGATAGAACTACTTTTTATAGCTGATTTTTATGATGTCTCAATTGACTATTTGATTGGCAGGTCTGAAAATCCAGAACGATTATCTTGACCTTAGAAAACAATTACTTATAGAAAAGGTGAACCCCCATGCGATTATGGCATCAGGAACTAATTTCTTTATTACCAAGACAGCAACTACTCGGACAACACAGAGAATGTTGCGCGCTCCGGGGAAATGGTTGGGGCAAAAAGCATGCAACTGTCGATTATGTCTTTCACTATTCACCTTATAAGCTTTACCAATACCACCAACTAGTCCTTTTAGAAATGGAAAGTCGTGGTTATTTTCCCGCACCTGAATGGCGGATTGCTGAATACCGTGGAAAATCATGTGAAAGCTATCATGATCTTGTGCCAGTCGATCAGACATCACCGATCTATCCAGAACATAACGAAAACTATCTGATGGAATGTTTGACTAATCTTAGACAAAAAGGAATTGAATTAGTTATCCCGCCAGTTGAATGATTCTTTCATCTAATTTCCCATCAGATAGTTCAAAAAATTCTTTAGCAAGTTCTCATGTGCGTAAAGATCAATTTCCATTCGTTCTTCGTTCATTTATTTTGCTACTATCGACTTTTTAGCTTTTTCTACTTATCCTCCATAAGGAAGACTGGAATGATGAAGATTGATCTTTAGCTTTCCCTCCTGATTTTTAATAAAGCCGAAAGTATATTCAGCTTTTGTTTCTTCCCCTGTTTTATCAGAAAAGTAATACTCTCCTGAAGCTACAGCAGAGTCGTCATCGATGATCGTGTCGTGATTCTCAAAACGGACCTTCTTCCAAGGCTGTAAGGCAAACCCATGATCTTCACTCACCTCGCCTCCCACAAAATAAGAAATAGCTTCTGCTTTTGTAGAACGAAATGGCTGTTGTGCTGCTTTCGTAGGTTTGAACAAAACCGTTCCTTCGTCAAAGGCATACTGCGATTCCACGACTTCTCTCGCTTTTTCCTTTGCTTTTTCCAAACTTTCTTCACTTGCTGCACCGATTGCAATGACTGCATTAGCCCAATCTTCTCGTGCTTTGTTTACTTCCATTACTGTAATTTGTTCTTTTTTTATTACCAATGGTCCTTTTGCATTTGTTGATTCTACACTACTTGTTGTAGTTTCCTCTTCTGAACGATGTATCGTACAACCTGCTAAAGTTAACGTCATTGCCGAAAACAAAAAAATTTTTTTAATCATATGTATGTATCTCCTTTCTAATAAAAGAGTAAATGAATAACTAATTTTATTATTTTTTATACGTAAATTTCAAGTTTAAGTTAGCCACTACAGGTAACTCATTTGTTTGATACCGTAACTGCCTCGTTATTCTAAATC
>NZ_SPHN01000059.1:0-1399 GCF_005844145.1 Enterococcus sp. BSD2780061688st2 D3 | reverse complement strand
TTCTGTAGTAAAATCGTTCATATGGAAGTCCTCTTTTCTGTGAATGTGTTGTGGTAACTCTATTCTACAGAAGGGACCTCCTTTTTTCTATTTACACAAAATATTTTACACTCTCGTAGATATTTCGTTATATCACTAAAGATAATAAGATTTAATGACCTCATTAATATTGTTTGCTAGGTCCAAACTCTTATTAAACTTTCTTTGCTATAAAACCCAAACATAGTAATAAAAAAATAACTTATTACCTTTAAATTATACTACCAACAAATGGTAGTATATTATTAATTTATATAATATGAAACCTAAAATATAGTAGTATGTTAATTTATACTAAATTAAATGAAGTACTACCTTTAATAGGTAGTACTTTATTATCAAGCCATTATTCCTTCTTCTACTAGTTCTTTTTGTCACATAATTTTGCAATCAATAAATGTTGCGCAATAAGTATAAGAATTCCATTTTCTAAATTTGAAAGGTGATCCATAATTTCATGTTCAAGTAGTTTATTAATTGTCCACTTGTCGCTTCATCTAAAAATTTTATAGGTTTTAGGAATGCTATTCGCTTATTTTAGGAAGATTTTAACTGTTTGCTATAGATATATATCATACTAGTATCGTAATAAAAGTACTCTAAAAGAAGAATTTTCAAATACGCAAAATTAAGTACGAAAGAGTTGAAACAAATTTGGAGAAAAATGAGCATAGAATGTCTGATGAGTTAAATAGACCTAAAAATTATCTAAAAGTGGAGCAAAATTAGGAATTACAAACAAAACACTAAATTAGTTTATATAATTTTCCGTAATATTTAATATATATGAAAAGGAAAACGTAGAAAATTACGTCTACGTTTTCCTATTTAGTTCTATATTTTCATTAAATTTTATATTTGCTCTTTTCACTTTTCGGAATAAATTCACTGTGACTCTTGATACCTTTTTTTATATATTGCTAATGTATTTTCTCCATTGCTATGAAAATAGAATCAACATATTTATAATATCTATCTAATCTATTTTCATTTCACCGCAGCATCTTATTAAATAACGTGTAAATAAGAATATAAAAGTTATTGAACTAATTAATAAAGATAGAATCATCGTAGTTGGATACGTAGATGAAACCTCAACTATAGTTCTTTTCCCCGTACCTTTAATAGACACTAAACCATTGTCATTTTCTATAGTGCTCTTTTTCCCATTTACTTTCACAACTGTTCCCCAATAATTGAATACAGGTAATGTGATATTTTGCTCATCGGCATCTTCTACTGTATAGACTATTTTGGAATTATATGCTTTATGAGATGCATTCGGTTCTGTTGCGAAGTTTGAAAATCAAACGCGCCCTCTCTGAACTCCAAATATCTTAGGCTGTTATTCCCATTAATA
>NZ_SPHN01000058.1:0-1509 GCF_005844145.1 Enterococcus sp. BSD2780061688st2 D3 | reverse complement strand
TTGTGGTTAAAAACATTGTACCGTAAAAGGGCTGTTACATGGCCTTTTATCTTTTACACAATTATATGGACTTTATCAATATTTTATTGATTCGAACTGTGGTATTTATTAAGTTAGTTTATTGCATGGTTTTTATATTTCATATCACGAGCTATAATTCTATTTCTATTATCCTATTTAGATTTTGAAGAACTAAAATGTTTTTGTTGATTCATACAGACCATTTTGAAAATTCCAAGATTTTTAAGAAGTCCAACTAACTTAAAAAACCTTCAAGAATATCTTGGAGGTTTTTTATTTTTTTCGAAATAGGAGAATCGATTCAATATATTAATTTTTGTTACAAGCAGGTACTTACTAAATACCTAATTTAAAGCCTTTTAAAGAAGCGCCAATTTCGTCTTCTGTTATTCCAATGTATCTTTTAGTAATCGATTGAGAACTATGATTAAAAATAAACATTAAGGTAGCAATGTCTCTAGTTTTCTTGTAGTAGTGATACCCAAAAGTTTTTCTTAATGTATGTGTTCCTATATCATCTCTTCCTAATTTTTCTGCTATATCTGCATATATCTGATAGACACGATCCCTTGTTATATGTCGACCTTGTTGCCGACTTGGAAATAACCAATCATTTTCTTCTTTACCTTCAGTATATAATAAAATCTCTTCTCTCAAATTATCTATAAAAATCGGTTTTCGCTTACCTGTTTTATGTTCAACAATAATAGGCTTACTTTTACCTCGTATATCTCCAACTTTTAATCCTATAATATCTGACATACGTAATCCATTATTGATGCCAAACAAAAATAAAAAACTATCTCTTTCCGGATTACTTGTTCTTCTTAGCCAAAACTGAAAATCTTGTATCTCTTCATTTGTCCTTAACGGTTGTACATTATAGCTCACTATTGTTTCCCTTCTTAAAAATATTCTGAGTTCATGATTATATATATATTTTACCATAATCATGAACTTATATATATACTCTGTTAAAAGTGAAGAAAATCAAGGGGTTTAGTTTATGATTTTATATCATTTCAGTAACTCAGAATATTCCGACTTTTTTGTACAAAAAAATTAACCTTACTTATATGAAGATTCTAAGCTCTTATTTAAATTTTAGACGGGCAGTTATCCGTAGAAGTTCTTAGAATAGCTAATTTACATAATTAAATTATATGAAATTTAAGTTTGAACAATATACTAAGAACTCCCCTTACTATAAAGTGAAATAAATTAGCATATGAATAACCGTGCTACCAAGCTTTTCATTAATAAAATATTTTTATTAATATTTTATAACTTTACGCAAGATCATAATTTTGTCTGTGTAGATATGGGAGCGTCAATAATTTTGTGTAAATGATTCTTCCCTACTGCAGATTGTTTCTAATTCTCAATCAGTTGGCTTAGCATTTGTTCAAGTTCGCCTTCGGCCTGTTGGAAACCTTTATGACTGCGACCTAGGAATTTTTGGTTGTAAGTATCAAAAGACGAGACTAA
>NZ_SPHN01000057.1:0-1596 GCF_005844145.1 Enterococcus sp. BSD2780061688st2 D3 | reverse complement strand
AAAAACATACTAAGATTAGAGGGTAAATTCATCGACGGATGAAATTACCCTCTAACGCTCTTTTAAGCGTATAGTTGGTTGTGAAAGAAAGACCGACCACACTTTCTTGGACTACGAGTCCCAAACAAAAAATGGTCTTCTTCACTGTCATTTTAAAACCTGGTTTAAGTATGTTGGGGCTTCGAGCCCGTGTAAAGGAAATTAGGAACGAAATGAAGCAGTGAAGAATCTTTCAACACTTCTTAGGAGATGAAAATTATGTATGTACTTGCTTTAGATGTCTCAATGGGAAAAAGTTATGTCGTTATTTATCATGAAAATACTTGTCTTTTTGAACAAGAAATTCTTCACGATAAAACACATTTCAATGCACTTCTTCAAGAAATTTATGCTCTTCCAGAACGACCACAAATCGTTTTTGAAGCAACGGGGGTTTATTCAAGAGTCATTGAAACTTTTTGTCAAAAGAATCATTTCGCCTATTGTTTATTAAACCCTTTAGAAGCGAAAAAACAACTGAATATTGACTTACGTTCAGTCAAAACGGATAAACGAGATGCCCATCGACTGGCACAAACACACGGTCAATTTTTGCGGAAACAAAAACAATCTCAAACAGAAGTCTATAAACAAACACGCGATTTTGCACGCTTTTATCAACAAATTGAAAGGGACATTAAACGCACGAGAATGAACCTGCATACCGCTTTACAATTGACTTTCCCAGAATTGGAAACACTTTTCACGAACAGGTTATCAAAACTCGCCTTGAATCTTGTCGAACTTTTCCCCCACCCTGATTACTTGGCACACTTAAGCCAAACTAAGGTAAAAAATGTGTTAAAGAAAAATACGGATAAAAAAATCTCCGATCAAAAAGCCTTGGCTAAAGCACAAACCTTACTTTCACTTGCGCAAAATTCTTATCCAGCAGAATCTGGACAAAGTATTTCTGTTCAAAAAGTCGTGTATTATGCCCAACAATTGAAACAATTGCTTGTAACAAAAGAACAACTCGCCAAACAGCTAGTTGAAATTGCGAAACAAACAATAGAATTTGATTTCTATCAAAGTATCCCTGGAATTGGTGAACTTTCTGCAGGACTCATTATTGGTGAATTAGGGGATATTCGGCGTTTTTCTTCTCATAAGCAATTGAATGCTTTCGTCGGTGTTGATACCAGAAGATATCAATCTGGAAAATATACAGCCAAAGAACACATGAATAAACATGGGAATCCGAAGGCCCGAAAAAATTTGTATTTTATTATGATGAACATGATTCGACAACAAGCGGCGGGGCCCAATCATCTTGTGGACTATTACTATAAACTAAAAACGCAACCTTCGCCCAAAAAGCATAAGGTTGCGCTCGTCGCCTGCATCAACAAGCTCTTGAAATGTCTCCATTCGATGGTACGACATTCAAGTCCGTATGATTACTCATACACGGCCTCTAACGACCAATAAGGAATATATCCTTACCTAGAATTATAGCATACCTAATAAAAAAATTTCTAATTTATTAGGCTTATTTCGTATACTTTTTTCTTGATAAAAACCAATAGAAAAAAGTACTTGACTAAACGTAGGAAA
>NZ_SPHN01000056.1:0-1678 GCF_005844145.1 Enterococcus sp. BSD2780061688st2 D3 | reverse complement strand
TAAACCTGAATAATTCATAGCCTTAATTTTTTTGAATAGTTATTTAAAAAAAATAGACGTTTCTTTAAACGTTCTCTCTATTTCTAACAAAATTTAATTTTTTGTTCTACTTTTCTTGGCTATTGCTATTAAAGTGAAAGTCAATTCAGTTTTTTGGCAGACTCCACCCCTTTGATTTTTCATCCTTTTTTTCTAAGGTTAGGAAGGATTTATTGGCACCGCCTTAGGCGCCTGAAAATTGCATAGAATTCGTTTTGTTGCACATGATAGCTTGATAATTTAAGGTATATTTTTCTGGCTGTTTGAACAAGTTTTCCAGCAATTTTAAGAAAATGTAAACGAATCGTCTGGATAGTCATTCCTTGGTCTATTTTTTTGAATGCAATCGTTTTTAAAAAATTAACAAGGTTGTAAGCAAGAACGCTTATCATCATTCTCGTATGATTTTCTACAAAACGTGGACTATCTGTCTTGTCAAAAAAGAAACCCGTTTTGGCTTCTTTGATAAAATTTTCCATCGTTCCGCGTTTTTCATAAAGAGAGAAGACAACTTTAGGTGAGACATTTTCGGATAAATTGGTCACAATAAATGCGTGATGAAAGAGAAGTTCACCACTCTCGCGAACCGATCGTATGCAGACACGACGAGGTTTTGACCAAGATTGTGCTTGGTAAAAGGAAGAAAAATAATATACCTCTTGTTCATCCCATTTTTGATTGTCATCGTATTGAACAAATTGTTCTGCCAACTGGCTTAACTTGTTATTATTTTTCAATCGAATGACGTAGTGACTGTTGGTATTCTCGCAAGGTTCATACACCTCTGGTGTTGCAAACCCACTATCACCACGTACGAGTATATCTGTAGTAGGTAATGCTTCAATATAATGAGATAGCAATGGTTCAATGAACGCTTTTATTCCTTTCGAGGTGTATTGATTTCCTGGACGTAGTTCTGCTTTTAAAAAGTCACCAGTTAGTCCATCAAAGGCAACTAGCGGATGATATCCATAGGTTTGATAATGTGCATTGTAATTTGTTTGTTCTTGACGTCCAAATGTATCGGAGTGAGTGGAATCAATGTCAATCACTAATTCGGTGTTATTGCGAATCAAACGTACTTGATCTACTAATGCTTGATTTAACGCTTGCAATTGATGAATATTTTTCTCCATAAAACGATCAAAAAAACGAGAAAGTGAAGATTGAGAGGCTAGTTGCTTCTTACCTAAAATGGCTTGAAATACAGGGTCTTGTCTTAAAATATTCGCTGAAGAATCAGCCGAATAACCACTAATCAATTGCAAGATAAGTTGTTCTAATATTTCCACGTTATCATGTGTATAATAATTGCGCTTGTCCTCTATGTGAAGGAAATGCTTTGCTAGTTTTGAAAATTGAAGAGTATCCATTAACTCCTTTATTAGAACTAACCCTGAATCACTGGATAAGCAGCCACCTGTGTGTGAAATTATCATCGTTGAATTGAATTTCATTTGATTATCATGTAAACTAGTCATTAGAAGAACTCCTTTCTTTTGGTTGGTTTAAGCACCTTTACCATAACAGAACGGAGTTCTTTTTTCATCACCTAATGGGTGAAAATGAAAAATGAGTGTTTTGATTATTGTTAAGCGATTTGTGAGCATTCGAATAGAATGTATGAATTATTCAGGTT
>NZ_SPHN01000055.1:0-1726 GCF_005844145.1 Enterococcus sp. BSD2780061688st2 D3 | reverse complement strand
GTCAGGTCTCTTGACAAAGTATAGTTGCTATTCTTTTTTTAGGCCCTACTTTAATGAAATTTTTGTTTGGAGGGAACGACTTCATTCCTTTGATTATTTCAGTTGAATTTAATAGAGAAGCCTGGCGTCTATTAAGAAATACTTTTCTTGATGAGCGTCAATTTTTTTAACGGAAATCTATCCTATACTAAATTCAGTAAAGAAAAAGGAGGAATCAAAGAAAACTATTTTAAACAAACCAAAATTATAGGAGGAATAAATCATGACTGAAAATAAAGCTACTCAAGAAAGAACACCCCAAGAAAGATTACAAGAAGAACAAGAACACAAGGAACATGTTCATCATACGAAAATTAATGCAGCGGCCATTGCGGATCATCTTTTAGGCAACATGCATACATTACATGTGAAACTGCACCAATATCACTGGTATGTAAAAGGAGCCAATTTCTTTACGTTGCATGAAAAATTTGAAGAGTTGTATAACGAAAATGAAAAATGGTTCGACAAACTTGCGGAGCGTCTAATTACTTCTGGGCATAAACCTGCTTCGACAACGGTTGAATTTGAAAAATATTCGATGCTTTCGGAAGATGCAGTTAATAAATACGCTAAAGCAGAAGACATGGTTGAAAATATTATCGAGGACTTCAGAAGCACTCGTGACCTAACTATTCGCGCGATTCGTTTAGCTCAAGACGAGGGTGACGATGCTTTAGAAGATACATTGATTGCTTTTAAAAATGACTTAGACAAGAACATTTGGATGCTGCAAGCGTTCATTGGTAAAGAAGCATTAGAAGATGATGACGCTCTTGATGAGGATGAAGATTAAGGTAAAAGTAGAAGCTGATTTAGGGATTGGAATTCTTTCCAGTCCTTTTTCTATTTTCTTGATGTGCATCAATTTTTTTGTAGTAAGAGACTTATATAATAAAAGCAGCGAATATAAACAAAATAAATAAAGGGGGAGAATGAATTGACTAAACATACCCATCATGAAATTGGCGACCACGCAGCCTGTATCCGCTTGGTTCCAATATTCAATCACTTAGAGGATAGCGCGATGAATTACATTGCTGAAAAAGCCCACACGAAACAGTATCAAAAAGGAGAGTTTCTGTTTCGTTCACAAGAAAAAGAGGATACTTTATATATTATCAATCGTGGGAAAATCCGTATTTATCGATTGGCAGACTCTGGCAAAGAGCAGCTAGTGCGGATCTTGAACCCTGGTGATTTCACCGGAGAATGGACCTTGTTCAACCCGGATGCAGTACACGAGGAATATGCCGAAGCAACCCGAGATACCGTTGTCTGTATGATTCAGCAAAAAGATGTCCAAGATTTTCTGGAACAATACCCAGCTATTTCTTTAAAACTATTGGCGGAAATGTCTAAACGGTTAGAAAGTTCAGAACGTCAAACGACACAAGTAGCCGTGGAGAGTGTCATTACCCGTTTAGTTTTGTTTTTGGCAGAAAATGTGGAACCTGAAATGGGTAACTCTCCCACCATCACCCTGCCGATGGCAAAAAAGGACATTGCTTCCTATTTAGGAACGACACCTGAGACCATCAGTCGCAAATTTGGAGAATTGGAGGACGAGGGATTGATTCAACAGCTGTCTGGGAAAAGGATCAAGATTCAGGATTTAGATGATTTATTGCTTTACAGCGAATAATCGGACACACTTTTTTCTACACGTTGGTGTTCTGTCGCTCTT
>NZ_SPHN01000054.1:0-2179 GCF_005844145.1 Enterococcus sp. BSD2780061688st2 D3 | reverse complement strand
AGTGGGACAAAAGTAAGAAACACTTTTGTCCCACTCTTTAAAAACGAATAAACGGTGGGAGCAGAAGCAACTCCTTCTTAAATAAGCTGAAATTCACAAAAATTTAAAAAGCAATTTTCGTTGATTTCTTCTTATTTCTCGGAGTTAAACACTTCTGTCCCAACCTCTTTCTTGTTTTGTGCTGATTTGTAACCAATTAGTTGACAAATAAGCAAAACCTTTTACGATTAGGATAAAGAAAATAAGGAGGGAAACAGATGAATACTAAAAATAAAACATTTCGTTTGGTCATTCGTGCGATTTTATTAGCAATCATCATTGTTCAAGCAATGGTACCGTGGTTAGGGTTCATTCCACTAGGTTTTATAAGCTTGACGATCATCCATATCACAGTAATTGTAGCAGCCGTTGTTTTAGGACCAAAAGACGGGATGGTTATTGGCTTGTTTTGGGGGATAGCAACAATCATTCGCGCATATGCAATGCCAACGACTCCATTTGATACACTTGTCTTTACGAATCCGATCATCTCTGTTGTTCCTCGTGTTTTAGTAGGTCTAGTGGCAGGTCTTGTTTTTCACTGGATCTATCGACGATATCACTCAATAGTTGTTGGTTCGGCAGTTGCTGGCGTATTGGGTTCACTGGTAAACACAGTGTTAGTTTTAGGATTTATGGGATTGTTTTATACGGGGGCTACTGCAGAAGCGTATGGAGTCGATTCTTCTTTGCTATTCAAAACATTAGCAGGAATCGCTGCAATCAATGGTATTCCAGAAGCAATTGGTGCAGGTGTAATCACCCCGTTGATTGCAAAAGCACTATTTTCAGCAACACCCCTTAAACCAGAATAACGAGAGAAAGGGTAAAAAAGTGACAAAAAAGAAGAAAATAACATCTGCGGAACGAACAAAAAAAGGGATCTTAGCTGGCGTTTTAGGCTTGCTCTCCAATCTGATCTTATTTATTTCAAAGTTAACGATTGGCCTCTTTTCTGGAAGTGTCTCGATCATGGCAGATGCTATCAACAGTTTGTCAGACACCGCTTCGTCGATTTTAACCTTAGTGGGTTTTAAGATTGCGGCAAAACCGGCAGATCCAGAGCATCCTTATGGTCATGAGCGGTTTGAATATATCAGCGGTTTGTTTGTTTCGATCATTATCACGTATGTCGGGTTTCAATTTTTAGAGACCTCGATTGGAAAAATCATCCATCCAGAAAGTCTTACACTTTCTCCGATTATTTTTATAGTGTTACTCTTTTCCATCATTTTAAAATTTGTCCAAGGACGAATGTATGTAACGATCGCGCAATCCATCGATTCAGAAACCTTACGTGCAACAGCTAAAGACAGCTACAACGATGTTTATACAACATTAGCAGTTTTGCTTTCGGCAGGGATCGAATGGTTGATGGGCTGGCGAATCGATGGGTATGTTGGGTTTGCTTTGGCAGGGTATATCTTGTTAAGTGGTATCATGATGCTTCGTGACTTTGTTTATGAATTATTAGGAAGTCGACCAACAAAAGAAGAAATTTTAGCGATGGAAAAACTGCTATTATCCTATGAGAACATCTTAGGGTTCCATGATCTCCTTGTTCATAATTATGGACCAAGTAAAAAATTTGCTTCTGTCCATATCGAGGTAGATGACAGTCTTGATTTGAACCAAGCCCATAAAATCATGGATATCATCGAAAAAGACTTTAAAAAGACTTTAGATGTAGAATTGGTTTGCCACCTTGATCCAGTACCGGTGAACAATGAAAATTATCGAGAAATACTAAAAGTTCTTAAAAAGATCATCAAGGAAACTGGAGAAGGCTTGAAACTCCACGATCTTCGTATGATCCGTAATGGAAAGGAATTACAGTTCGATGTAGTGGTACCTGAGAAGTTCAACTTTTCTGATGAAGAATTGGAACGGGTACTCCGTGTCCAGATCGAGGAAAGAATCGGTAATTATGATTTAGATATCACTTTTGACCATAATTATTTGCTTTATTAAAGAGTCTTTTAAAAGAGTCTTTTAAAAGACTCTTTAATTTTGTACTGAATGGTTAAAAATGAGAAAGTGAGCATGGGACAAAAGTAAGAAACACTTTTGTCCCACTCTTTAAAAACGAATAAACGGTGGGAGCAGAAGCAACTCCTTCTTAAATAAGCCGAAATTCACA
>NZ_SPHN01000053.1:0-2270 GCF_005844145.1 Enterococcus sp. BSD2780061688st2 D3 | reverse complement strand
GAAAATATATTAAGTTTGATCAATGAGAGACCGGTAAAACATTGTATAGTATTTTACACAGGATTATGGACTTGACTAAACCACCTCTACTTGCCAGTAATTATAATTTATTATGAATTACTCAATAGTTAATCATATTTATTAACAAAAGATTATTGGTTACAACAAAAAAAGAACCATGAATCCATTTACGTTAAAAGGATTCATGGTTTCATTCATTATTCTCACTTTACTATTTTGGCTATTTATATATTATACTCATAAAGCGTTCAATGCATCAATGGTAGCTGCATTATCTATATGAGTATATAAAGTTGTTGTATTTGTACTTGAATGTCCCAATTGTTGGGCAGTCAATACCAAAGAATTTGTCTGTTGGTAGAGTCTAGTAGCCAATGTATGACGCAGTTTATGCGGACTGACTTGTACTCTGAATCCTTTCGAATATTTTGCTACCATCCGTTCGATTGCAATACCGGATATACGTTTGGCTTCTCCTTGGTAAATTGCTAGAAATAATGCTTTTTCGTTTTCTGTCACTTTATATCTTTCTTTCCGAATAGCTAGATAATTAGCTAAATATTCCATTGCGAACGCTGCTATATTGACCGCATCTCTCTTATTTCCTTTTCTAGTTACTACCACCTTATTCTTATCCAAAGATAGATCATCTAAGTTAATATTTACAACCTCGGAGAGTCTCAATCCAGATCCTAAAATCAGTGCATTGATCGCCAGGTCTCTTTCTACATCTCGATGGTAATAGATCAGAGCTCGTTTGCTCAAAGTATTTTTATATTCATTGGCAATATAATCTAGATAATTTTGTGTATCTTCGTCTAGAAATAATTTTTTCTCAATGGCATTTGCACGAGCTGCTAAAGTTGTTTTATCTGTGATAGTTGCTACCTGGTCCATAGGATTATCGTCTAAGTATGGTTTTCCTAGAGGATTATTGGAACTTTTCGAAAGATATTTAAATAGAACTTTCAATGCTGTTATATTTCTATTGATAGTAGAAGTGGATAGGCCTAAGTTATTATTATCTTCGAGCTTAGCTTTTGTTGTATCTTTTTTTACATTTTCTTTTGCGCGACGTTTCAAATGAGATTTGTACAAGTTTAGGTCATAGGCAGTTAAATGTCTTATCGAGGTGATTGAAGTATCAGGAACGATAGACTCACTCAGAAGCCATTCATAAAAGAGCTTATAATTTTTTAGATATTCTAAAGTGGTTCGAGGTGATTGATCTTTATCTTCACGATCTTGAACAAAATCTTTTATATAATCGGGCATATGAAGTATGATTGTATCTATTTTTTGATATATTTCTGTATTTTTCATGTCATTCATCCTTTCAATAAGTAGGAGAGAGGAGTACCCCTACAATTGGACTATACCAATTATAGGGACGTTTGTCAATTGGTATGCTATATTTTTTTTGGAAAACACAAATTATATAAGGTTCTATATAATCATATAAAATAAATGGTATATATAAATAGGCGAGGGGATAGCAGTTTGTATTCTAAAAATTTTTTTGGTTTTTCTTAATTCTATAGAAAGAACAATCTTTCTATAGAGTTAGACATGAGAGGGACTACGATTGATTTAAAATCAATAAGCGTATATACTGTATATACAAACAAAAAAGGGGAGAAGACTATGGCAATCAAAGAAAGAAAATTCAGAGAAGTAGGGAATTCAGTAGTATTAACTATTTCAAAGGAGTTTCTTAAAGAAAATGGGTTAAATCCTGGAGATACGGTTTTTTTAGATGAAGAAAAACTTCGAGCAGCAATTACAAAAAAACAAACCTTATCTGATGAGATCGATGTAGCAATATCTCAAGCATTAACTGAATATGATACTACTTTTAGAGAGCTTGTCGATAAATGAGTGTTCATTACCTAGAAGCCAAAGATGTTATAAAAATGAATGTGATCCAAATAAAAAAATACTCTCCTAATGAACCCATTGGTGTAAAGGACGCGAATGCTTTAGAAATGTGTGTAGGACAACTTCGAGCCTCAGCTTTTGGTGAAGAGGTTTATCCTTCGATTTATGAAAAAGCAGCTATCCTACTTATACAATTGATAAAGAAACATCCTTTTCATAATGCAAATAAACGTACTGCTTTCTTAGCTACTTTTGTCTTTGGATAGGCTACAATTAACTAGACAGAAAAATTAGGGTGTGTAGACTAGAAGAAAACATACCAGGAGGAATTTTTATGTCTAAGAGAACACGAAGAACTTTTTCACAAGAAT
>NZ_SPHN01000052.1:0-2392 GCF_005844145.1 Enterococcus sp. BSD2780061688st2 D3 | reverse complement strand
TCCTCTAAGGTATCATTCGTCCGTCTATAAGCAGGAACAGTCTGTTGCTTGAACTCGCCGTTGCGGTCGCGCGGAATTCTGTGAATGTGTTATGGTAACTCTATTCTACAGAAGAGACTTCCTTTTTTCTATTTACACAAAATATTTTACACTCTCCTACTTGAAGTTTCCGAATGAAAACTCTATAATGAGAAATGTGAAAATATTCACTTATTGTAAATTAAGTTTGGAGGCTTTTATTTATGAAAATTGCAATTGCAGGGGCCGGCGCGATGGGTTCCCGGTTCGGACTGATGTTGAAACAAGGTGGTAACGATGTTTTGCTAATCGACGGCTGGCAGGAGCATATCAATGCCATCAAAGAAAACGGATTGAAGGCTAATTATAATGGCGAAGAAATTACTGTTAAAGTCCCAATTGTTAATCAGAATGAGGTGCCCACTGGTGAGCAATTTGATTTGATTATCTTATTCACGAAGGCAATGCAGTTGGAAAAAATGCTGCAGGATGTTAAACCATTAATTGCTGATCACACAGAAGTTTTGTGTCTCTTAAACGGTATCGGTCATGAAGACGTAATCGAAAAATTCGTACCGATGGAAAAAATCTTTATCGGCAACACCATGTGGACTGCTGGTCTAGAAGGTCCCGGCAAGGCTAAATTATTTGGCAGCGGGTCTGTTGAATTGCAAAATCTAGGTATTGGCCAAGAAGAATCAGCGAAAAAATTGGCGGAAACTTTGTCCGCGTCTGGTTTAAATGCCAAATATTCCGACAACATTCATTATTCAATTTATCGTAAAGCTTGTGTCAATGGTACGATGAATGGCTTATGCACGATTTTAGACGTCAATATGGCGGGGCTTGGTGCAACCAAACCTGCTCATGACATGGTAGTGACTATTGTTAACGAATTTGCAGCTGTTGCTGCCAAAGAAAACGTCAACTTAGACATTCCCGAAGTAATCGAACATGTAGAAACTTGTTTTGACCCGACTACGATTGGTATGCATTTCCCATCGATGCACCAAGACTTGATAAAAAATAACCGTTTGACCGAGATTGACTACATCAACGGAGCCATTTCTCGTAAAGGTAAAAAATATGGCGTAGTAACTCCTTACTGTGATTTCTTAACGCAACTGGTTCATAGTAAAGAAGAAATTCTAGGAGCGAAATAGTAATCATTAGAAAGAGGACGAGAAAATGGAAGAAAAATTAACTCCAAAAATATTTTTAAATAAAGTATTAGCGGGTACCGCAACGGGGATCATCGTAGGGTTGATTCCTAACGCGGTATTGGCAGCAATTTTGAAATTATTTGGTGAAAATACCTTAGCAGTAACGATCACACAAATGGCAGTTATTTTCCAACTAGCTACTCCACTATTGATTGGCGCTTTGATTGCGGTGCAGTTTGGCTTCAAACCAATGCAAATGTTAGTAGTTGCCGGTGCAGCTTTCGTTGGCTCCGGTGTTGTGAAATTCAATCCTGACACAGCTACTTATATCGGTGCTGGTACCGGAGACATCATCAATACCATGATTACTGCATCAATCGCTGTCGGCATGATCTTGTTGATCGGCGAAAAATTTGGGTCCGTGGCAATTGTTGCAACACCAATCGTTGTTGGTATCGGCGCTGGTCTAATCGGCTATTATTTATATCCTTACGTAACCAAGATTACTGCCGCTATCGGTGACTTAATTAATACCTTTACTACTTTGCAACCAATTTTGATGTCAATCTTGATTGCATGTTCCTTTGCTTTCTTGATTATCTCGCCGATCTCTACAGTTGCCATTGGTATGGCAATTCAATTGAACGGTGTTTCTGCTGGTGCAGCCGCTATGGGTGTTGCCGCAACAACAGTTGTCTTGGTAGTTAACTCTTGGAAAGTCAACAAACCAGGGGTTACTTTGGCCATCGCATTGGGTGCTATGAAAATGATGATGCCAAACTTGTTTAGGAAACCAATTATCTTGGTGCCATGTCTATTCACCGCTATCATCTCAGCAATTCCAGTAGCGTTATTCTCAGTCTCAGGGACTCCTGCTTCTGCTGGTTTCGGTTTGGTAGGGTTGGTAGGTCCGTTGGCTTCATTGGACGCCGGTTTGAGTATTATTCTACTATTAATCTGCTGGTTTGTTGTACCAATCGTAGCTGCTTTCGTAGGTCAAATCTTATTTGAAAAAATCTTGAAATTGTATGATCGTAAAGATGTTTTCGAATTTTTAGGATAGTCAACTAGAAAAAGTGTGAGCCTTGTGCTCACGCTTTTTTGTGCAATTGAAGTTGGTGGGTTCTGTTGCAAAGTTTTAAATAAAGAATAAAATCCCTTACGGTATCTATGATTTAAGCTGGGATTCCCAATAATACCTTGATTTCAGT
>NZ_SPHN01000051.1:0-2480 GCF_005844145.1 Enterococcus sp. BSD2780061688st2 D3 | reverse complement strand
TGTAACTGCTAGACTGTATTGTGCAGTTATTGCTAAATAAGAATGTGCACTTTTACCCTATTACTTCGTTCCATTTGATAAACTAGAAACGTTAGTTTATTGACTGGAAGGAGAAAAAGAAGGTGGATTTTGAAAAAGTGAACAGAATTGCGAAAGTGCATCATTACAAAAAGAAAGGATTTTCAAATGCGAAAATTAGTCGAATGCTTGGCATTCACCGTAACACAGTAATTAGTGATTTGAAGAAAGAACCAAACGAAGCAGTTGTGTGGGTAGAATCCTTAGCGAATCGGAAAAGAAAATTAGATCCATATAAAGAAACTATTTTAAGCTGGCTGAGTGATGAGCCAGAACTGTCCGCAGCTCAAATTGAAGACTGGCTAGAGGAACAGTTTAATTACAGAGAAGCAGCACCCAGTACTATTCGTTCTTATGTCAGAGAGTTAAGGGAAACCTACGGTATTCCTAAAAGATTAACTTATCGCAATTACGAGGCTGTTCCTGAGCTTCCAGCTGGCAGACAGATCCAAGTCGATTTTGGTGAGATTACAGTTAAACGTGCACTTACCGAAGGACGAATAAAGCTTTACTGCATCGGCTTCGTACTCTCCCACTCCCGATATAAATATGTCGAGTGGCAAGAGAGACCCTTTACGACAAAAGATGTCGTTCGCGCACATGAGAATGCTTTTGACTACTTCGGAGGTCGGACAGAAGAAATCGTATATGATCAGGACAAATTAATGATTGTTAGTGAGAACCACGGCGATATATTATTTACCAAACAGTTCCAGGCCTATGTACTTGAGAGAGGGTTTATCGTCCATGTATGTCGAGCGGCTGATCCGGAGTCCAAGGGAAAAGTCGAAGCAGTCGTAAAATTTGTGAAGTATAACTTCGCTCGTGGTCGACGCTTTTATTCAATCACTTCTTGGCAGGAAAGCTGTGAAGCCTGGTTAGAACGTAGAGGCAACTATAAGACACATGAAAAAACAAAAAAGAGACCGATAGACGTGTTCACTCTGGAAAAGTCACACCTCATCTCGATCTCTAACAAACTCATTCTCTCGAACAAAGAAAGTATAACAAAGACCGTTCTGAAAGACAATACGATTCAATATAAATCCAATTACTATTCGGTTCCACTAGGAACCTACCAGCCACAGAAGAAAATCAAAGTACGTGTTGTCGTTAATGATACTAGTTTATCTGTGTTCGAATTGAAAAGTGACCAACAAATCGCTACTCACCTCTTAGCTAAGGGGAAAGGCAAACTGACTAAAGATCCTGATCATGGACGCGAAGATGCGAAAAAGCAGAAACTAGATAATCATATTAGCCGTGTCCTTGGACTTTTTCAAAACGAGGAAAAGGCAATGATCTTCATTGACCAACTGAAGGTCAACTACCCAAGGCATATAAGAGACCAGTTACGTGTCATTGAAGCAGTCAGTGAACGAAACAGTGATTTTTTAGAGAAAGCTTTAAATGAATGTATATCTCTGAATTTATTTAGTGCCGTTACATTAAGAGATGTGGCCAATGACATCGCCCGTCGAGATGTCCAGACAGATTCCGAGTCTACAAGGAATAATAGTTTATCAAAAAAATATCAGACAATTACCGCTGTAGAACGTTCCTTTGAATCATATCTACAGGTGTTAGGAGGGGAACAATCATAAGTACCACAGAAGATCTCCAATCACAATTCAAGCAATTCCGTATGACTGAAACAGCTCAAGCGCTCCCGGGCTTTCTCCGTGAAGCTGAACAGCAGTCCTGGACCTACCAGGAGCTGCTTGTCGCTATATGCGACCATGAAGAACAGCGTCGCGAAGAGAAAACACGACAGAAACATTTAAAATGGGCGCAATTTCCCTTCGAAAAGTCCTTAGAGGACTTTGACACGACCGAATCAGTTTCGATTAGTAAACGTCAGATTTCTCAATTAAGAGCATGCGACTGGTTGGATCAAACATTCAACCTGGTCCTCTTAGGTCCACCAGGCGTCGGTAAAACTCATTTAGCTATTGGCCTTGGACTGGAAGCTATCGACCAAGGGAAACAAGTGGCATTCGTTTCAATGGGTGAGTTGATTACCTTACTTAAAACTGAAGAATACGTCCGAAAATCAGCCATTCGATTGAGGCGTATAAGACAAGCAGATTTAGTTGTGATTGATGACATGATGTTTATGGCAATGGAAACAAGAGAAGCCAACCTCTTTTTCCAGCTAGTCAGTGACTTGTATGAAAAAAGTTCGATCATTTTAACTTCAAACAAAGGACCTGACAGCTGGGGCAAGATGCTTGGTGATCAAGGAATAGCGACAGCTATTCTGGATCGACTTCTTCATCGCTGTGAAGTTATTCATATTAATGGAGAGAGTCATAGAATGAAACATCGAGAATCAGTCTTCACGTAACAAAAGTGCACAAAGTTATCTGGCAAAAAGTGCACAATTCTACTTGACAGTTACA
>NZ_SPHN01000050.1:0-2911 GCF_005844145.1 Enterococcus sp. BSD2780061688st2 D3 | reverse complement strand
TCAAGGACAATCGGAATAGCATACGGAAAGAAGTTCTGCACCTTATAAAATTTGTCAAAAAAACTGTTGCCATTCCACATGTATATTTTGTGGAATCGACTTTTTTAGAATCTGCTTTGAATATTTTATCTATTAAAGCTTCTTTGATAATAGTGTCCATGATTTGGAATTCTTATTGGATAGAAATTTCTTTCTAGAACATGATTTCGTCGAAAGTTCTCATTGGTTGAGGATAGGCATGTTCAAAACAATCAGTCCGATATCCTTTTAATCCAGTTACTGCACTATATAAAAAATTTCATCATAGTTTCGCCCTAGTCGTTCCAAAGATTCGATGACAAAAATATCCTTCTTCCTTAAAAAATGAAGTTCTTTTTGCAATTATTCTCGTGAGGTCTTCTTTTAACTACATAAAATTGTAACCACTGGTTTTAAGAGTAGTGTATCATCCCAAATCATATAATTAATTGACTGCGATTGTTATAAAACTCACGGTAAGCCATATAACTAGCAATAAATGAAGAAATCGCAGTAACTGAAATCAACATAAACATCACAACAATTTGGTAACGAATCGCTTGAACAGGATCAATTCCCGCAAAAATCAACCCTGACATCATACCTGGTAGGCTGACAAGTCCAACCGTTTTTGTTCGGTCAATAGAAGGAGCCATGCCCGTTTTGACGCTTTCTCTTACAATACTCATGGACGCTTGTTTTTTATTGGCTCCCAATGCCAATTTTTCCAATACCTGTTGGCGTTGGTCCGTAAATTTTGAATTCAAAGACCGATAGGTCACTCCAATCGCAGTCATGGCGTTGCTGGCAATCATGCCTGTAATTGGAACGATTTGGGAAGGGGTCCAGTCAATGACTCCTGAAAAAACAAGAATGAGTAAGGACAAGGCTGTTCCTACTCCAATAGCCGTCGTTGAAATTTTAAAAGAGCGGTTGATCCCCTCACTGCGTGTATGGGCGTTATAAGAAGCGTTGAACACAATGAACAAAACCATCGCTAAAGTGAGAAAGTTGTTATCCACTCGTAATACGTAGCTCAATACATATCCAATAAGGAATAATTGAACGACAGCGCGAATTCCCGCAATAAAAATGTCGTTTCCTAATCCCAATTTCTCTTTGTAATCAATCAACAAGGCAACTATCAAGAGGACAGAAGATAAAAGCAAAGAAAGATTACTGATTTCCAAATTGTTTGTCATTTCGATTCCTCCATTTTTCCACCTTTGATAGTAATCAGACGAGAAGCTTGGTCGATTTCTTCCTGGTTGTGAGTGACGGCCAACACCGTAGTTTGTTGGTCTTTCATCATGTCTCGGACTAAATCAAGGACAATCGCTCTGTTTTCTTGGTCCAATGAACTGGTAACTTCATCCAGGAGCAACACTTTCGGTTGATACATCAAATTTCGGACCAATGCAACCCGTTGTTTTTCCCCTCCTGATAGTTCCTTGACCTCTTTCGATAAGTAAGTTTCAGGTATTTGAACTCGTTCTAACAATTTTTTTGCACGTTCCCGATCAAATCCTTCTTCTCTTATGCGGGCAGGAAAAGACAAGTTCTCTTGAACTGTCTCATCGAATAGAGAAGCGTTTTGAAAGAAATAAGAGACTTCTTTTCTATACTCCACAGGATCGATTTTTTGCAGATCCGTACCTCGATAATAAATTTTTCCGGAAGTTGGGGAAAGCAGCGTACCAATTAATTTCAAAAGGGTACTTTTTCCACTTCCAGAAGGACCAGAAAAAACAATCACTTCCCCTTTGTTTACTGTAAAAGAGATATCTTGAAGGATTTGTTTTCCGTTTGCCTGAAAACCAACCTTCTCTAATTGAAACAATGAATCACTCATACCACTTCTCTCCTTTATAAAAAAGCCCTGCACCAGTGGACCATCCATACGGGTGCAGGGCTTTTGTTTCATCCTAGTGTACCTCAGTGTTCGTTTGGATCGTTTTTGGCGTCTTCATGAGTAGGGTGAACCGTTCCTTCAAGGTGATCTGGACCAGCATAAATGGTATACAGTCTGAGCGGCTTATCACCGGTGTTTTCGATGTTGTGCCACATGTCCGCCGGAACAAATACGGCGTCATCATCCATCACTTTTTGTTGAACATGTAAGTTATCTTTAGAAGGCCCCATTTTACACACGCCTTCTCCTTCTTCAATACGGATAAATTGGTCAATGCCTTCGTGCACTTCCAAACCGATGTCATCGCCCGGTTGAATGGACATTACGGTGACTTGCAGTTTACTGCCTGTCCAAATGGTCGTCCGGTAATTATCATTTCCTGTGGTGGCGTCTTCAATATTAATGATATACGGCTTCTTCCCATGATCCTTGTAGTCTATTTCCATCTTCCATTCCTCCTAGTCTTTGTACTGAAACAATGATACCTACTTCTTATTTATAATAATTCTAATTAATGGTACCACATCTAAAAATTCTATGCAAAAAAATTGGCTTTTTGGAGAGCGATTCTAAACAAAGACCATATAACGCGCAATTACAATTGGTACCCCTTAATCCTCAGCACATAAAGGAAAAAATATGGAATCAAAAAATAACCGATATGTACTCTGGTTATGACTTGAATCAGGGAGAATTTCAGAGACGACACTTCATACTTTTTTAGTTTGCACTTGTAAACTAACTAGCATACATTAAGTTTATGCTCACTATCAAGCGTTGTCAATCCTTTAGACTCTTATCAATTTCGAAAGAAAGTAGCAAGGCTATTGATTGTGACTGTAAAAGTGGGGTGTTCCTATAAGCACATTAAACTATCTTCTCTAATTTATCATGCTATTTAAATTGGTGTTAGTATCAAATCTTAGACAGCTTTTCGTAGAGACAAGAATAAATTAAACTTATCTACGAGAGGATGAATTT